>JAFQDY010000105.1 GCA_017399325.1 Oscillospiraceae bacterium | reverse complement strand
TCAGGGCGTCCAGGAAGATATTGTCCTCGATGTCGAAGTCCTGGGTGTAAGTCTGTTCGGTGGTCTCCTCGGTGGTTTCCGTTGTGTCTTCAGTGGTTTCGGTGGTTCCCGTACCCTCGGTGCTTTCGGTGGTGCTGCTTTCGGTGGTTTCGGTAGACTCTGTGGTTCCGCTGCTCTCGGTGTTGGGATTATCCGTAGTGGGTCTTTTCGCAAGGATGCCGGCAATCACAGCCAGAACCACCAGGATCGCGCCCAGCAAAATACAAATTTTCAGCAAAAAGGATTTATCTGTTTGCATTTTATCTCTCCTGTTTTCTGCATTTTATCTGAAATTCCCGGTTATTATACCATCAAACCCGGAAAATAGCAAGCCTTGTAGGGTGATAGCGCCTAGGTTTCGTCCTCTTTTTTGTTCAGATACAACAGACGAAAAACCTGATAGGCGGTGTCTTTCAGGTTTTGGTAGGCGATCTTTGTGTCCATCGCCGCTTCCGGTGTGATGGGTTGGCGCAAAATGGGGAAAAACGCATCCACGCCGTGGGCGTTGCAGACTTCCGCGTCCTGCGTAGCACATCCGGAAAAGGCGATCACGGTTTTTCCGTACTGCTTTGCCAGTTTTGCCACGCCCACAGGGGCTTTGCCCATCACCGTCTGCCGGTCCAGCCGCCCTTCGCCGGTTACCACGATGTCTGCCTTTTCCATATAGGCTTCCAGATTGGTCTCCTGCAAAACGATGTCGATGCCCGGCTCCAATGTGCCGTCCAAAAATGTGGCAAAGGCAAATCCCAATCCGCCGGCTGCGCCTGCGCCTTCCATATTGGGATCGGCATTGGGGTTATACTCTTTGGCAATGCCTGCGAACTTTGACAGCCAGATGTCCATTTCTTCAATTTCTTCAGGGCTTGCGCCTTTTTGCGGGCCAAATACGCTGCTGCAGCCCCGTTCGCCGCACAGGGGCGTTTTCACATCGCAGGCGATGCGGAATTTACATTCTTTCAGTTGGGCCAATGCGTTCACATCGGATATGTAATGCAGGTCCTGCAGGCCCTTTGCGCCCTTAACGACAGACTTTCCGCACTTATCCAAAAAGGAATACCCCAGCGCCTGCAGCATACCCACACCGCCATCGTTGGTGGCGCTGCCGCCCAGACCGATCAGGAAGTTGCGGCAGCCTTTTTCGATGGCGTCGGCGATCAGTTGCCCCACGCCGAATGTGGTGGCCTGCATAGGGTTCAGTTGGTCTTCCTGCAGCAAATGGTGGCCTGCGGCCTCAGCAATTTCGATGATGGCAAGGTCTTTGTTCTCCACGATGCAGTACTGGGCTTTGACCGTTTCCATCAGAGGGCCTGCCACCATGGCTTCCACCACCCAGGCATCGGGCAACGCCGACAGCGCGGCAACCGTGCCCTCACCGCCGTCTGCCAGCGGTCTTACATAAACTTCCGCTTCCGCGTCCAGTTTTCGCACTGCTTCTTTGACGGCATAGCCTGCCTGCAGGGATGTCAAACTGCCCTTAAAGGAATCCATAGCGATCACTACATTCATCCAAATCACCTCTTTATAACATTATACCACGGCTCAGAGCAAAGGGCAAGGCAGGCTTATCGACAAAAAGCGGCACCGTTTGAAACGATGCCGCCTGTTTTCTTATTGGGGAGTCTGACCGTTCTTTTTTATGTGGTGTCTGAAGAAAAAAGCATTGGCAATCCAAGCCGCCAAAACACCCACCAGCGTTTCCACCGCCCGCAGGATCGCATACATATAAATGCTCACGCTGGAATTGCGATCCCGGATGATACACAGGATAAATATGATCGCGGCAATGCCGCAGAGGTTTTTGCACTTGCACAGATCGGCGACCCAAAGGGAGATCAGCACGCCCACAAGGATCAGCGCCAGATCTGCGATATGGAGCAAAAATGTGTTGGCGATCGCCGTTTCAAACCATACCGACAAAGGCAGCGTCAGCAGACCCAAAGCCAAGCCGATGGCCGTCGCTTTCAGCCGGTAAATGGAAAATGCTTTTGTTTTTTCCGGCGTTTCCCGCAACTCCACCACCGCGTAAACATATCCGAACACAGGGTGCACTTCCACCGCAGGAGAAACGATCCACCGCACCAGTTGCCAGATCACAAAGGCAATGGCAACCGCAATGATGCTTTTCACTTTTCTAAGACCGATTCCCGGGAGTTTTTGTCTGAATTGCGCCAGTTTCATCTGTTTTCACCTCTCGAAACAAATGCATTGACTTTTCAATTGATCAGCGGCTTTCCGCCTCCCCAGCATTATAGCACACAGTTTTCAAATACACAAGGCACTTTTGCAGCGTTTTTTAAGGTTTTACCCCTATTCCACAAAAACAGCACCACCCAATCGGATGGTGCTGTTTTGCTCAATCGATTTCTACCCAAGTGTCCACATCGAAAGCCGGGATCTGGGTCACGTTCGCGTTGGAACGGTTTTCATCGTACCAATCGGACTTCGCCTTGCCCTTCTTGGTTTCCACGATG
>JAFQDY010000104.1 GCA_017399325.1 Oscillospiraceae bacterium | reverse complement strand
GACTTCTATCTGGACCTGCGGAAGTACGGCTCCTGCCGTCACGCCGGTTTCGGTCTGGGCTTCGAGCGCTGCGTGATGTACCTGACCGGTATGGGCAACATCCGCGATGTGCTGCCCTTCCCCAGAACCGTGGGCAACTGCGAACTGTGATCAAAATGGGCGTGTTGCAAATCCAGTTGCAACACGCCCTTACGTTTTGGCAAACCAGGAGAAAAGAGAATGCTGCACGAATACTACACCCAGCGAGGTGAAAACTTAAAGGACGATCTTTGGCAAGCCTACCCCCGTCCCCAACTGAAAAGAGAAAGTTATGTAAACTTAAACGGCCTGTGGGATTTTGCGGTTGGGGAGACCGAAAACGCCCCCCAAACCTACGACCGACAAATTTTAGTGCCGTTTTGCCCGGAAAGTCTGCTCAGCGGTATTGAAGAAGGCAGTTTTACAGGAAATGGCTGCATTACCGCCGCGCTTTCACCTTGCCCGCAGGCTTTCAAAAGGATAAAGTGCTGCTGCATTTTGGGGCGGTGGACCAGATTGCAAAAGTTTATGTAAACCAAAAACTTGTTGGTACGCACACGGGCGGCTATACTGCTTTTTCCTTTGACATCACGGACTTTTTGCAGCCGGAAAACCAACTGGTTGTGGCGGTGTTTGACAACCTGCAGGACAAAACCCTGCCTTATGGCAAGCAGAGCCTTTCCCGGGGCGGTATGTGGTACACCCCGGTGTCCGGCATCTGGCAGACGGTTTGGCTGGAAAGCGTGGCAGAAAACCACGTCGAGAAACTGGACATTTCCGTAACTTTGGACACAGCAACCATCACTGTTACTCCCGCGCTAAACGGAACGATTTTGCTGGAAGGCAAGGAATATCTGTTGCAGGATGGCAAGGCGGTCATCACCCCGGAAAATCCCCGCCAATGGTCACCGGAAGACCCTTATCTGTATCACTTTACCGTAGAAACGGCAGAGGACAAGATAGAGAGTTATTTTGCCCTGCGCACATTGGCGATCAAGCGGTACAACGGCATTCCCAGATTGTGCTTAAACGGCCGGCCCTATTTCTTCCACGGCCTTTTGGATCAGGGTTATTGGTCCGACGGCATCTATACCCCCGCCAGCCATAAGTGCTTTGACGATGACATTCTGGAAATGAAACGGCTGGGTTTCAACACCCTGCGCAAGCACATCAAAGTAGAACCGGACCTGTTCTACTATGCCTGCGACCGGCTGGGTATGGTGGTATTTCAGGATATGGTGAATAACGGCGCTTACAGTTTCTTCCACGACGGGGTGCTGCCCACTGTGGGATTCCAAAAACTCCGGGACAAGAAGATGCACAAAGACCCGGCTCTCCGGGAAGTATTTCTCAAAACAATGGAAGAAACGGTTACCCAACTGAAAAACCATCCCTGCATATGCTACTGGACCATTTTCAACGAAGGCTGGGGACAGTTTGACAGCGAGGTTGCCTATGAGAAACTAAAAGCGCTGGACGATTCCCGTTTCGTCGATGCGACTTCCGGCTGGTTCCGGCAAAAGAGAACGGATGTGGATAGCCGCCACATCTATTTTACCCCTTGGTTTACCCTGCAAAAGTCCGATAAACCCTTGGTCCTCAGCGAATTCGGCGGTTATGCCTATGCCGTGGAGGGCCACCTGTTTGACCCGGAAACATCATTCGGATACAAAACCTGCAAAACCGCGGAAGATTTCCAGCGGGCGCTGGCGGAACTGTATATCACCAAAGTCTATCCCGCCGTGGAACGGGGCCTTTGCGCCGACATCATCACCCAGGTGTCCGATGTGGAAGAAGAGATCAACGGTATGCTGACCTATGACCGTCGGGTGAATAAGGCGGACGCGGAATCTATGCAGAATATCGCCCTTGCCTTGAAATGCGCTTTTGCAGAAAGTTGTGGAATCCCATTGCCCCAAGACTGACCGGGATCCATAAAAGGAAAAAGGGCAGGCAAACTTGCCCGTGGAAGTTTAAGGGCATATTGCGGTAGTCCCACACCCGATAGCCGCGGTTCACCAAAAGACCTGCTGCCAGTTCCACCATCGTTACGATCCCTGCACCCACCAGACCCCGCAGGGGCAGGGGGAGTTTCGGGCGGGCGTTTCGTAGTTTTCCCAGCAGAAGAAAACAGACGCCCCCGGCGAAAAACATACTGATGTGACTCCAGCCCCGCCACAGGAATTCCAGGGCCACATAGCCTGTTCCGCCGATGAAAAACAGCAGAACCGTTTTTAAGAATTTCAATGCCGATCACCTCGAAATCAGCATTCCCAAAATTTCCCTAAAAATACCGAAAAATATTCTTGACAAAATCGCAAACACTGTATATAATAACAAAGCCTGTTTGGCAAGAAGTTATATGGCGGCGTAACTCAGCTGGTAGAGTACCCGGTTCATACCCGGTATGTCACCTGTTCGAATCAGGTCGCCGCTACCAGGCCCGTTGGTCAAGCGGTTAAGACACCGCCCTTTCACGGCGGTAACATGGGTTC
>JAFQDY010000103.1 GCA_017399325.1 Oscillospiraceae bacterium | reverse complement strand
TCCATCGGCGGCAGCACCGAGGACCTGCTGGAAAATCACCGTATCCTCAACGACCTGTGCCACGAGATGGATAAGACCAGACTGACTACCATCGCAGCCGTTTCTATGTGCAAGATGGACGATCCTTACCTGCAGATCCCCGATGTAGTTTCCTATAACCACTATTTCGGCTGGTACGGCGGCGAGACCTCTATGAACGGCCCTTGGTTCGACAAGTTCCACGCCACCCATCCCAACATTCCCATCGGCTGCTCCGAATACGGCTGTGAGGCGCTGAACTGGCACACCTCCGACCCCCGCCAGGGCGACTACACCGAGGAATATCAGGCCTACTACCACGAGGAACTGATCAAGCAGCTGTTCACCCGTCAGTATATGTGGGCGACCCACGTGTGGAATATGTTCGACTTTGGCGCTGACGCCCGCGCAGAAGGCGGCGAAAACGGCCAGAACCACAAGGGCCTGGTGACCTTCGACCGCAAGTATAAGAAGGACTCTTTCTATGCCTACAAGGCGTGGCTGTCCGACGAGCCTTTCGTACACCTGTGCGGCAAGCGCTATGTAGACCGCGTTGAGGATGTAACCAAGGTGACCGTTTATTCCAACCAGCCTGCCGTGGAACTGTTTGCCAATGGTGAGAGCCTGGGCGTAAAGGAAGCATCTGACCACTTCTTCTACTTTGATGTTCCCAATGCCGGCGAAACCAAACTGGAAGCCGTAGCAGGCCAGTACAAGGACGAAAGTTTCATTCGCAAAGTCGATACATTCAACGAGGATTACCGCCTTGTGGAAGCCGGCGCGATCCTCAACTGGTTCGACATCCAGGAAAAGGAAGGCAAACTGTCCCTAAATTCCAAGATGAGCGAGGTGCTCTCCACCTTCCGCGGCAAGTTGCTGTTTATGCGCTTGTTTGCAAAGATCATGGGCGGCAAGAAGAAGGGCGGCGAAAAGCAGAAAGTTGCCGGCTTCGAGGTCACGCCTGAGATGATGAGTATGATGGGTGGCTTCACAGTCTTGCGCCTGCTGAGTATGATGGGCGGCTTTATGGATGCCAACTTCACCAAGGAAGAACTGCTTGCTCTGAACAAAAAACTGAACAAGATCAAAGCACCCAAGAAATAATAAGGAAAAGCGATGCGTCTTATGACGCATCGCTTTTTTTGACACTTGTTTCATTGTCGCAACTGTGCTATACTTGTGGAAACAAAAGGAGTAAGGAGACCAATATGGAAAAACTGTTTTTTGCCTCCGATTATATGGAGGGCGCGCACCCGAAAATTCTTGACAAACTGATTGAAACCAACCTGCTGAAAACCCCCGGTTACGGCACAGATGCATTCTGCGAATCCGCCCGTGCGAAGATTCGGGTCGCCTGCGATGCGCCTAATGCAGAAGTCTATTTCCTGCCCGGCGGCACCCAGACAAACGCAATGATCATCAATTATCTGCTGCGCCCCTATCAGGGCGTGATCGCAGCGGTGACCGGCCATATCGAAGGCCACGAGGCCGGCGCCATTGAAAACGGCGGCCATAAGATCTTCTGTGTGCCGGAGCATAACGGCAAACTGACCGCCGAAGATGTGGAAAAGACCGCGAAAAAGTACTACGAAGACGACAATCGCGACCATATGGTTATGCCCGGTATGGTCTATATCTCCCAGCCAACGGAAAGCGGCACACTCTATTCTTTATCCGAACTGGAATCAATTTCTGCCGTCTGTAAAGCCTACGATCTGTACCTGTATGCAGACGGCGCCCGGCTAGCCTACGCCCTGTCTTGCCCCAGCAATGATGTTACGCTGCCGGATATGGCCCGTCTCTGCGATGTGTTTTATATCGGCGGCACCAAATGCGGCGCCCTTTTGGGTGAGGGTGTCGTGATCCCCAAACCCGGCATCATTCCGCATTTCTTCACACTGATGAAACAACACGGCGCGCTGATGGCCAAGGGCCGGGTTATGGGCATCCAGTTTGACACTCTGTTTACCGATGACCTGTATTTTGAGATCGGCCGCAGCGCTGTCGGCCTTGCGGATAAGATCCGGCAAAAACTGCAGGAGAAGGGTCTGGAACTGTGCTACGGTTCTCCTACCAATCAGGTGTTCGTGCGCTTGACAGACGCTATGCGCGCAAAACTGGAAGAAAAAGTAACGGTCAGTTTTTGGGAAAAGCCGGATGATAGCCATACGGTGATCCGCTTGGCGACATCTTGGGCAACCACCACCCAAAATGTGGAAAAACTGCTTGAGATTATCGACCAATTATAAACATTTGACAAATGCAGGCTGGGATATTACAATAACCCTATCTACTTTTTGAGGTGATTTTATGGATCAGAAACTGCGTACAGAAACCCTTTGCATTCAGGCCGGCTATGCCCCCCAAAACGGCGAACCCCGGCAGATGCCCATCGTGCAAAGCACCACATTCAAATATGCCACATCGGAAGATATGGGCAAACTTTTTGACCTGGAGGCTTCCGGTTACTTCTACTCCCGTCTGCAGAACCCCACCTGTGATATGGTGGCGGCAAAAATTGCCGCATTGGAAGGCGGCACCGCCGCTATGCTCACCGGTTCCGGTCAGGCGGCAAACTTCTACGCCATGTTCAACATTGCGTCCTGCGGCGACCATATCGTGTCTTCTTCTGCCATTTATGGCGGCACATTCAATTTGATTTCCGTGACTATGAAACGGATGGGTATCGACGCCACCTTTGTCAGCCCCGATGCAACTTACGAAGAAATTTGCGCGGCCATTCGCCCCAATACCAAACTGGTGTTTGGCGAGACTATCGCGAACCCCGCCTTAAACGTGCTGGATATTGAGGTGTTTGCCAAGGCGGCTCACGACAACGGCCTGCCCCTGATTATCGACAATACTTTCCCCACGCCTGTGAACTGCCGCCCGATTGAATGGGGCGCAGACATCGTCACCCATTCCACCACCAAGTATATGGACGGCCACGGCGTTGCCGTAGGCGGCTGCATTGTGGACAGCGGCAAATTCGACTGGACAAAGTACCCGGACAAGTTTCCCGGCCTGTGCACCCCCGACGACAGTTACCATGGTGTCACCTATACCGAGCGTTTTGGCTTGGAGGGCGCATTTATCACCAAGTGCACCGCCCAACTGATGCGGGATCTGGGTTCTATCCAATCTCCCCAGAGTGCATTTTATCTGAATCTGGGTCTGGAAAGCCTGCCTTTCAGAATGAAGCAGCACTGCGCCAACGCCCAGACCATTGCAGAATTCTTGGAGAGCAACGAGAAAGTTGCTTGGGTCAAGTACTGCGGCCTGAAGAGCGACAAGTACTACAATGTGGCTCAGAAGTACCTGCCCAACGGCTCTCGCGGCGTCATTTCCTTTGGCCTGAAGGGCGGAAGAAAAGCAGCGGAAACATTTATGAAGCACCTGCAACTGGGTTCTATCGAGACCCATGTGGCAGATTCCCGTACCTGCTGCCTGCACCCGGCATCTGCCACCCACCGTCAGATGACCGACGAGCAACTGGAAGCCGCCGGCGTGGGCGCCGACTTGATCCGCCTCAGTTGCGGCCTTGAAAATGTGGAAGACTTGATTGCCGATTTGAAGCAGGCGATTGAGAAGGTGTAAGTGAATAGTGAAAGCCACCCGCAAACGCGGGTGGCTTTTATAATATAAAGGCTCCCTTGTGTAAAGGGGGCGGTCGCCGCATAGCGGTGACCGGGGGATTTACTGGGAGATTTTCTCCCTGCACTTATTTGCCCGTGAGCGGGGCAAGTCCACTTCTGCATCAAATCCTTGGATTTTTAGATTGCCCGCAATCTGACTATAAATCTCATATGCTTTGGCGTAGTTTCCCAGTTCCTCATAGCAGGAAGCCATAGACCACGCCGCCGCCGTCCAATCGGGCTCCATTTCCAATGCCCGCGCCCAATGCGGGAACGCTTCGTCGTAGCGTTTAGTAGCCCGTAGCACATCACCGGCGTATATGTGCAGCATAGCGCTCTCTGGGAGTTTTGCTTCTGCCTTTTTTATCCATTTCCAAGCGGTATCATAATCTTTAGCAAAGGAATATGCTTGTATCAGGCATATCCATTCCTGCAACTCGTTGCTGTCCGCCTCTACAAGTGGCAGGAATTTTTCGATACACTCTTGGTTTCGACCGATCTGGGAAAGAAAATATATTTTTTGCCGCTGCGTTGCCCAGTAGACCTCCGGGGCCTCTGCTGGACCTTTTAAGATCACTCGGTCAAAAATTTCTTCTGCTTTTTTGACACATACCTGCATCATTTTTTGATAGAGGAAACCATAGAGTCGCAAGTCTTCTGTAGTGTATTCGCCGGACTTCAGTAATTTCTTATACTCAATATCCGCTCGAATGAAGTCTTCTGGTTTGTGGCTGTTTTCAAAGACGCTGCATAACCGCTGAGCGTAGTTAGCGTAGGCGACACTGGTTTCTTTATACAGATCATCGATAGTGACACAATACAGTGCCGCAATCTTCGGGAGAATGGTTACATCCGGCAAGGTGGTGTTACATTCCCAACGAGATACTGTCTGTGTGCTGATACCCAAAGCTTCTGCAGCCTGTTCCTGCGTTAGGTTTTTGGCAATACGCAATCGTTTCAAATTCTTGGAGAATACAGTCATACTATTTCATCCCTTTCAAAAAATTAGAAGCTTCTGACTTCATTATAGCGAAAGGCAGGAATAAGTCCATATCTTGATTTGTGATTGGTATCTTGAATTTTGATTAGTATTTTGGCAGCATTGCTGCGCGTACGCCGAAAGGGGGAGCGAGCCGACTGCCGCCGGTGGCGGGAGGAAGGAGGCGAGCGAGTGGCAGCGGTCGATAAAATCGAGGAAATGCGTAAGCCCGAAGATTTTATCGGGCACCGCAACAGGTCTCGTTGCAATTTGCCTGTGAAACAAAAATAGAAGAAATCCGTCACCCCATACGGGATGTGAATTTCTTCTATGGACTCTCCCACTTTAATGGCACGCCGAAAGGGACTCGTTGCAATTTGCCAAAGGCAAATTGTAAGGTTTCGCTCGGTCAAGCCCTCGCGAGCAACAGTC
>JAFQDY010000102.1 GCA_017399325.1 Oscillospiraceae bacterium | reverse complement strand
ATTCCCATCACCCAAACCACCGTTTCCTTTTTCCTTGTAACGGTTTTGCTTTGCTGGGCCTGCATTTATTTGGGCAAGGGTCTGAAAAAACGCCCCGACGGCAAGCAGGTGTTGGTTGAAAAAGGCGTGATGATGCTGCGCACTATGGTCGTGGAGACTATGGGCGAACACAATGCAAACTGGGTGCCGTTTATCGGCACGATCTTCTTAAGTTCCATCTGCGGAACGCTGATCGGTTTGACCGGTTTCCTGCGGTCAGCCACGGCAGACATCAGTTGTGTGCTGGTGTGGGCGCTGATGGTAACGGCCATTATCTGGTACAACAACATTAAGCATAACGGCTTTCTTGGCTGGCTGAAAGGTTTCACAGAGCCTATTGCGGTGATGACGCCTATGAATGTGGTGTCGGAAATTGCCCAGCCCCTTTCCATGGCCTTCCGTCATTTCGGCAATGTGGCCGGTGGCGGCGTGATCACTACCATTATTTACGCGGCTTTGTCTGCGGCATCGGTTGCGGTTCTGAATCTAATCGCCGCAAGCGGTTGGGCGGTGGGCACCGTGCTGATCCTGGCAGGCGTGGGACTGGTTGTCCTATGGAAACAAAAAGGCAAAAAAGTGGCGTTGGCGTTTGGCATCGTTTGCGGAGTTTTAGGCATTCTGGGACTTTTGCAAGCCTTTGGACTTGTGTCCGGAATTCCTATTTTGACCTATGGCATCCCGGCGGTGCTGTCCTGCTACTTTGATCTGTTTTCCGGATTCGTGCAGGCTTATGTGTTCAGCCTGTTGACAATGGTCTATATTGCCGGTTCTCTGCCCGAACCGAAAAAAGACGGGCAGGAAGAATAATCAACTTGTAAACAAAAATCTTAGGAGGATTTATTATGGATTTAGCAAATGCAATCGCAATCGCCGGTAAGGCTATCGGCGCAGGTCTGTGTATGGGTATCGGCGCTGTAGGCCCCGGCATCGGTGAAGGTAATGCGGTCGGCAAGGCGCTGGAGGGTATGGCCCGTCAGCCTGAGGCGGCAGGTACTCTGCGTTCTACCATGATCATGGGTTGTGCAATCGCAGAAACCACCGGTATTTACTCTCTGGTTATCGCGCTGCTGATTATGTTCCTGCTGTAATTCCTTTTTGAATTGAACGAAAGGAGTATGCAGAAGTGGGACAATTTGAAGCATTTGTAGGCGTAAACCTGTGGACGGCACTGTTCACTCTGCTTAACACCCTGACGATCTTCTTCGTTGCGAAGAAATTTCTCTTTGGCCCGGTGATGAAGATCATTCGTGATCGGCAAAAGGAAATTGACGATATGTATGCCCAGGCGGATCAGTCCAAACAGCAGGCTGAAAAGTTGCAGTCTGAATACGAGGACAAATTGTCTGTGGCAACGCAGACCAGCGACCGGCTGGTGAAAGAGGCTATGGCCCGGGGCAAAAACCGGGAGGAAGAAATTGTTCGTGCGGCGAATCGGGAGGCAGATGCCATCCGGCAGAAAGCCGCAGAAGACATCGCCCGGGAGAAGAAAAAGGCCCTCAACGATGCCAAAGACGAAATTTCTTCCATCGCTATGGACATTGCCGAAAAGGTGGTTGGCGCCACGCTGGATTCTGACCGGCAACAGAAGTTGGTGGACAGTTTCTTAGAAGAATTGGGTGAACAGGTATGAACCGGATAGGAACTGTTTACGGACAGGGGCTTTATGCCCTTGCGAAAGAGGAAGGTCTGGAGCAGACCATTCTGCAGCAGTTGCAGACACTGGATTCCGCCTTCGCGGAAGAGCCGGCATTTATCAAACTGCTGGCATCCGCCAATATGCCCAAGCAGGAGCGCACCCAGATCCTGGATGAGAGTTTTCGGGAGAAAGTGCATATTTATGTACTGAATTTCTTGAAATTGCTCACAGAAAAGGGCTATATCCGGCATTTTTTCGCCTGTTATCAGGCCTATCGTCAGCAGTACAATGCAGACAACGGCATTTTGGAAGTTTGCGCCGTGGCGGCAATTTCTATGACAGACGACCAAAAAGCCAGCCTAACAGAGAAACTTGCCGCCATTACCGGCAAGCAAATCGACCTTGTCTGCAAAGTCGACCCGGCAGTGTTGGGCGGTATTCGGTTAAGTTATGACGGCAAGCAAGTGGACGGCACATTAAAGGGCAGGTTGGATGCCATTGGCAAGACACTTGCAAGCACCGTACTTTGATTAGAGGGTAGGATTACTATGGAATTAAGACCCGAAGAAATTACGAAAATAATCCGTAGTCAGATCAAGAACTACGAGAATAAATTACAGACCAGCGAAACCGGCACGGTGATTTTGGCCGGTGACGGCATTGCCAAAGTTTCCGGCCTGGAAAAATGTATGGCAGGCGAGTTGGTGGAGTTCCCCAATGGCGCGTTCGGTATGGCGCAAAACTTAGAGGAGGACACGGTGTCCATCGTGGTTTTGGGCTCGGACAACGGCATCAAAGAGGGTGACACGGTCAAACGCACCGGCAAGGTGGTCTCTGTACCTGTGGGCGCAGGTATGATCGGCCGTGTAGTCAACGCTTTGGGTGAGCCGATCGACGGCAAGGGCCCCGTTGAAGCGGAAACTTACCGCCCTATCGAGTCTGACGCCCCCGGTATCATCGAAAGAGAACCGGTCAGTGTGCCTTTGCAGACCGGCATCAAGGCCATTGACTCCATGATCCCCATTGGTCGGGGTCAGCGCGAACTGATCATCGGCGACCGGCAGACCGGCAAGACCACCATTGCCACCGATACCATTCTTAATCAGAAGGGCAAAGATGTGCTTTGCATTTATGTGGCCATCGGACAGAAGCGGTCCACCGTTGCCCAGATCGTGAATTCTCTGACTGTAGGCGGCGCTATGGACTATACGGTAGTTGTTTCCGCGACCGCTTCGGAACTGGCGCCTATGCAGTACATTGCGCCTTACACCGGCTGCGCCATTGGCGAGCATTTTATGCATCAGGGCAAAGATGTGCTGGTGGTGTATGACGATTTGAGCAAGCACGCGGTTGCTTACCGCGCCATTTCGCTTTTGATCCGTCGTCCCCCCGGACGGGAGGCGTACCCCGGCGATGTTTTCTATCTCCATTCAAGACTGTTGGAGCGGGCGGCCCATATGTCCAAAGCCAATGGCGGCGGCAGTTTGACGGCATTGCCCATTATTGAAACGCAGGCCGGCGATGTGTCTGCCTATATTCCCACCAATGTGATCTCCATCACCGACGGACAGATCTTTTTGGAGTCGGAACTGTTTAACGCCGGCATTATGCCTGCGGTAAACCCCGGCATTTCCGTGTCCCGCGTTGGCGGCGCTGCCCAGATCAAGGCTATGAAGAAGGTGGCCGGCAGTTTGAAATTGCTCTATTCCCAGTATCGGGAGTTGCAGAGTTTTGCCCAGTTCGGTTCGGATCTGGATGCGGACACCAAGGCCCGGCTTGCTTTGGGCGAACGGATCGTGGCGGTGCTGAAGCAGAAGAACAACGCCCCTGTGGAAGTGGCAAATCAGGTCTGCATTTTGTATGCGGTGGTAAATGGCTACCTGGAAAACATTGCGCCGGATGCCATCAGCGAGTTTGAGCGGCGGCTGTTCGAATTTATGAACACCCGCTATGAAGATGTTTTGCAGACGATCCGCACCACAGGCAAACTGGAAGCCGATACGGAAGCAAGGCTCAAAGAAGCCTTGACCCAACTGCTGGCGGAGGTTTGAGATGGCAGGCGTTTCTACCAAGGAAATTAAGACCAGGATCCGCAGCATGGAGTCCACCCGGCAGATCACCCGGGCTATGGAAATGGTGGCCAGCGCAAAATTGCGCAAGGCGCAAGTAAAAGCGATGGCTTGCCGGCCCTATTTTGAGACGCTCTATAGGGCAATGTGGGACATTGTGGACACCGGCAGCGATTTTTCCTCTCCTTTTCTGCAGAAAAAAGACGGAAATAAGGCGGTTTTTGTACTGATTTCCGGCGACCGGGGATTGGCCGGCGGCTATAACAACAATGTGCAAAAACTGTTGCTGTCGCAAATGGAAGGAAAAGATGCGGCGGTTTTGCCTATGGGCAAAAAGGGCGCGGACTACCTGAAGTCCCACGAAATAAAAATGCTGACGGAGCAATACACGCAGGCGGAAACCGTTTCCCTGGGTGATTGCTTCAGCGTGGCAAAACAGTTGTGTAAGGGATTCAAAAATGGCGAAATTGATGAAGTTTTCGTGATTTACACCAAGTTCCGTTCGGTGCTTTCCCAAGAGCCTATGTGCCTGCAACTGCTGCCGCTGCAGCGCAGTGAAGAAAAGGTGTCCAAACGGACGCAGGAAATTGTTTATGAACCGGATGGCGCCACGGTGTTTGATGCCATCGTGCCGGAGTATTTGGGCGGTGTGCTTTATGGCGCGCTATGCGAAAGTCGGGCCTCGGAACAGGCGGCACGACGGACGGCAATGGACGCAGCCACAGAAAATGCCGGCGAGATGATCGATGCACTCAGCCTGCAATTTAACCGGGCGCGGCAAGCGGCGATCACACAAGAGATCACCGAAATCGTAGCCGGTTCACAATAAAGGAGTTGAATTTGATGGCTCAAACAAAAGGAACAGTGGTCCAGATCATGGGACCGGTTCTGGATATACGCTTCCCGGAAGATGCGTTGCCCGAACTGTTGCAGGCGATCGCTGTAAAGAACGGGGAGCAGACCATTATTGCGGAAGTGGCCCAGCATGTGGGCGACAACGTGGTGCGCTGCATTGCGATGAGTTCCACCGACGGACTTGCCCGTGGCGCAGAAGCGGAAAATACCGGCTCTGCCATTAGGGTGCCGGTGGGTGAGGCTTGCCTTGGCCGGGTGTTTAACCTGCTGGGTCAGCCCATTGACGGCGGCGCGCCCATTGAAGCCGATGAGAAATGGCCCATTCACCGCAGTGCCCCCTCTTATGAGGAACAGGAGACCTCCACCGAGATATTGGAGACCGGCATTAAGGTCATCGACCTGATCTGCCCCTATGCAAAGGGCGGCAAGATCGGTCTGTTCGGCGGTGCAGGCGTTGGCAAGACCGTTTTGATCCAGGAACTGATCTACAACATTGCCACGGAGCACAACGGCTATTCTGTGTTCACCGGCGTTGGTGAGCGTACCCGTGAGGGTAACGATCTGTATTTGGAAATGACCGAGTCCGGCGTTATCAAGAAGACCGCTATGGTGTTCGGACAGATGAACGAACCTCCCGGAGCAAGAATGCGGGTGGGTCTGTCGGGTCTGACTATGGCCGAGTATTTCCGTGATGTAAAACGGCAGGACGTACTACTCTTTATCGACAACATTTTCCGGTTTACTCAGGCTGGTTCTGAGGTGTCGGCGCTTTTGGGCCGTATGCCTTCGGCAGTTGGCTATCAGCCTACATTGGCAACAGAAATGGGCGCTTTGCAGGAACGCATTACTTCCACAAAGAACGGCTCTATCACCTCTGTACAGGCGGTTTATGTGCCGGCTGACGACTACACTGACCCGGCCCCTGCCACCACATTTGCCCACCTGGATGCCACCACCGCGCTGGATCGCGGCATTGCGTCTTTGGGTATTTATCCGGCAGTTGACCCCTTAAATTCTACCTCTCGTATCCTGACGCCCGAGGTGGTGGGCAGCGAGCATTACGAGGTTGCCCGGGGTGTGCAGCGGATCTTGCAGCGGTATAAGGAACTGCAGGACATCATTGCCATTATGGGTATGGACGAATTGAGCGAAGAGGACAAACTGACCGTCAGCCGGGCAAGAAAAGTCCAGCGCTTCCTGTCCCAGCCTTTCTCTGTGGCGGAGCAGTTTACCGGCTACGAGGGCAAATATGTGCCGCTGGCGGAGACGGTGCGCGGCTTTAAGGAGATCATTGAGGGCCAGCACGACCAGGTGCCGGAATCCTGCTTCCTGTTTGCCGGAACCATTGACGATGTGATCGCAAAATGGAAGGGGCAGGGAGAATGAAAGATTTTTCCTTGACCATCGTGACCCCTGACGGCCTGGCATTTGACGGACAGGCCCAGGAACTGATCGTCCGCACCACAACCGGCGATCTGGGTATTCTTGCAGGACACGTTAACTGCGTGGCGCCTCTTGGAATGGGATTGGCGACGATCGTTGTAGACGGGCAGAAGCGCTACGGCGCCTGCATCGGCGGTATGGTGAGTGTACTGAATGGGCAGGTCAAACTGGTGCCTACCACCTTTGAGTGGTCCGAGCAAATCGACACGGCCAGAGCCGCTTTATCCGAAAATCGGGCAAGAACCGTACTTGCGGATAAATCTGCCAGCGATACGGAATTGCGATTGGCAGAGGCCAGATTGAAGCGCGCGCTGGTGCGCAAAAGCGTTGCCGGATACAAGTAAAACAACACCCCGTTTGCCCTTTGACAAACGGGGTGCTTTTTTGATGCCTTGTAATTGGGCGAAAGGTGTGGTATGATGGCGAAAAGGAGGTGGCGTGATGCGGAAGTTATGGATATTGCCGGTTGCGGGCGGTCTTGTTGCGCTGGCGCTGTGCTTTTATTCTATGCCCGGCTATAATTTTTCCGGACTTATCTGTCTGGCGGCTGCTGCGGTGGCAGTTTGTTATTGGGTGCTGTTCCGATTTCCCAAAAAGATTTTCAAATGGCTGCGGCGGGGTCTGACAGGTCTCTTGGTTTTGGGTGTTGTTTTGGCGGCGGTTACCGGTGGCCTGATCGCCAATGCAGGCAAAACCGCGCCGGATGTATATTGCGAATATGTGATCGTTTTGGGCGCAGGCGTCAACGGCACAGAGCCGTCTTTGATTTTGACGGAACGGCTGCAGGCCACCAAGGCGTACTTAACGGAAAATGAAAACACGATCTGCGTGGTGTCCGGTGGACAGGGCGACGGTGAGGAAATTACCGAAGCGGCTTGTATGCAGGCCTATCTTACGAAAAACGGCATTGACGAGAGCCGCATCTGGATGGAGGAACAAGCCACATCCACTTTGGAGAATCTGGAATTTTCGCTGGATCTGATCGAGAAAAAGACCGGGGCAAGACCTGTCTGCGTAGGTGTGGTGTCCAGTGAATTTCACCTGTTTCGGGCAGGTCTGATGGCCGAAAAAATGGGG
Organism: Oscillospiraceae bacterium; assembly: GCA_017399325.1. Classification (GTDB taxonomy): domain Bacteria; phylum Bacillota; class Clostridia; order Oscillospirales; family Oscillospiraceae; genus Faecousia. The sequence continues at coordinate 14,060 of JAFQDY010000102.1, read as the reverse complement.
CTGACGATTGTGGGAATTCCGGCAAAAACATCGTGGGTCTCCCTGCGGATCAATTATTTCCTGCGGGAAATTGCGGCGGTTTGGAGATTAAAACTGCTTGGAAGATAAAACGAAAGCCGGCAACTCTTTGGTTGCCGGCTTTTTATAGGCGAATTTCGACGGGGTTTTGAATGGTCATCGTGTCGGGGGTGACCGCGCAGTCCATAGCCAAGATCTGCACGCCGATCGCCGCCGCTTCCCGCAGCGCTGCGCCGAAGGCCGGGTCGGTATCGTCGTTGGGGTGCAGGTAGGCTACATCGGACATTTGAATGACGAAAAGTACATATGCGCCGCAGCCTTCTTGCCGCAGACGGGTCAGTTCTTTCAGGTGCTTTGCGCCACGGTCTGTTGGCGCGTCCGGAAAGGCGCACACGCCGTCATTTTCCAGCGTAACGCCCTTAACTTCCAAGAAACAGGGAATGCCGTCTTTGGTAAAAGAAAAGTCGAAGCGGGAATCGCCAATACGGCTTTCGGGTTTTACGTTTTCGATTTTTCCAAGACCGCCGGCGGCAAGCCATTCAAAGGCGGCGGCGTTGGGGGCTTGGGAGTCCATATTGATGAGACGGCTGCCCTTTTGAACGGCAATTAAGTCGTAGCGGGTCTTACGAGTGGGGGAGGCCGCGTCCAGACACCAGACTTTTGCGCCAACAGGCAGCAGTTCCCGGCAGCGGCCAGTGTTTTTCACATGGCAGATTTCCGTTTGACCGGCAATTTCAATGTGGGCGATAAACCGGTTGGGACGGGCAAAAAAGATGCCCGGAACGATGTTGGAATAGCGCATTTTTACCCCTCCTTTTTCATAGAATAGCAGATTTTCCGGCCTTTGGCAAGGGAGGGTATTGACTTTTTGGGAGAATGTGCTATAATCAAATCCGTTCCACAGGGAGGCTTAGCTCAGCTGGTTAGAGCGCCTGCTTCACACGCAGGAGGTCGATGGTTCGAGTCCATTAGTCTCCACCATAAAAAATCCTCACCCATTTGGGTGGGGATTTTTTATGTCGGAGACCGGACTCGAACCCATCTAAATGCAACAGTCCGGTGGACTGTTGCTGCCACCAGTGCAAACACTGGTGGCTACAATAATTTTCTGCCTTCTCTACGCAGAAGGCAGAAAATGCAAATCGAGTCCATTAGTCACCACTTGCAATATAACGGACACCTCATCCGTCAGCCGTATCGGCTGACACCTTCTCCTCAAGGAGAAGGCTTTCGGGGCGTCGAGGGCGCCGCCCCCTACAATCGTTTCGGGAACTGCAAATCGAGTAAATTAGTCTCCACAATTTCCATCTGTTGGTTTCATAACGTGATTTCAACAGAATCACCGTCGTGGTCATGTACTTCTATCAGTTTCCATTTCGGGTGCGTGAATTTATATTTTTTGATTGCCCAGAACAGGATATACAACTCTTTAGCGGATATGTTAATGTTTTCACTTTTCAATGCTTTAGCAAGAAGAATGGCTGATAATCCGTTGAGCACAAGGCTGCTGGGCAGGCGCAGTTTTATGTTCTTTCCGCCTGATTCATTTACAATGATACGCATAGGTTACTCCACAAAAATCCGCACGATATCTCCGTCAGAGGATTCCACTTCCACAAGATTTCCGACGACACCTTGAGAGATCATAGCCATAATCTGATTCCAGTCAATGTGCTTTAGCGCGTCGTTGCCGGATATTTGCGGCATCTCCATTCCGCAATCGATTACAACCTGAACCAGCGCCATGGGTAAATTGACCCGCACCTTGTCACCGTCAGCAGAGTCTACAATGATCCGCAGTACCATATTTTTGATGTTCTTGCGTTGCTTTTCGGGGAGAATTTGGACGGCGGGTACAATCTCCTGCTTTCCGGATAGAAGTTCGTCCACAGTAACGCCAAGGACTTTGGCCAGTTGGGGCAGCAGACTGATATCCGGGCAGGTTTGGTCATTTTCCCACTTGCTGACTGCTTGACCGCTGACACCTAGCATTTGGGCTAAATCCTCCTGTTTAAGACCTTTATCTTTACGTAACCCTGCGATTCTTTTTCCGATTGTTGTATCCATTTGTTTTTTGCTCCTTTCGTTTGGTAAGTCCATTATACTTGTTTCTCCCCAAAAACGGAATGGCTTATCGGTTGGATGGAAAAATTTTCACCCAACCAAAAGGGGAATATCCGCTCAACCTACAGTTGGATAGTCAGATTTATACGAGAAAAGGCGAATGACGCCCCCATCCATCGGATGGGGGCGTTTGGCTTTTCGAAATGTTGGATATTACTTGGTCATTTTTTCCTGTTTGACCTTGTGGTCGATAATGTGTCGGGAGGCAAGTTCTTTATGGATGTCTTCCACGGAAATGCCCATTTGCACCATCAGAACCATTGCGTGATAGGCAAGGTCAGCCAGTTCGTAAACGGTTTCTTTCTTGTCGTCGGCCTTGCCGGCGATGATGACCTCGGTGCATTCTTCACCCACTTTTTTCAGGATCTTGTCGATGCCTTTTTCAAACAGGTAGGTGGTGTAAGAGCCCTCGGGGCGGGTCTGGTTTCTGCCTACCAGCATATCGTACAGACCTTGCAGGCTGAATTCCTGCAGGGTTTCACTGTTCCAAACGGGATTGGTAAAGCAGGAATCAGAGCCGGTGTGGCAGGCAGGACCGTCCTTTTCCACCACGACCACCAGAGCGTCCTTGTCGCAATCGGCGGTGATGGACACGATGTGCTGGTAGTTGCCGCTGGTTTCGCCTTTCAGCCACAGTTCCTGACGGGAACGGCTGTAAAAGCAGGTGAGTCCCTTTTCCATAGACACGGCAAGGCTTTCTTTGCTCATATAGGCAAGGGTCAGCACTTTTTTGGTGACGGAATCCACCACGATCGCGGGGATCAGACCCTTTTCGTCAAATTTCAGTTCGTCTATATTGATCATAGTTACAGTCTCCTTGTGGGAATGTTTTCTTGGGCCATTTTTTCTTTCAGGTCAGCGATATTGACCTCGCCGAAATGGAAGATGGAAGCGGCCAGGCCTGCGTCTACCTTGGGCAAGGTTTGAAACAGGGTGATAAAGTCCTGAATTTTGCCTGCGCCGCCGGATGCGATCACCGGAACGGATACCGCGTCGCAAACTGCCGCCAGCATTTCCAGATCAAAGCCGCCTTTCACACCGTCGGTGTCGATGGAATTGACCACCACTTCACCGGCGCCACTCTCGACACACTGTTTGATCCACGAAATGGCCTCTAAACCGGTGTTCTCCCGTCCGCCTTTGGCGAACACCCGGAACACGCCGTCCACTCGCTTCACATCCACAGACAGTACCACGCACTGGTCGCCGTACCGCTTGGCGGCTTCGAAAATCAAAGAGGGATTGCGGATGGCGCCGGAATTGACGCTGACTTTGTCTGCGCCGCATTTCAGCACCCGGTCAAAGTCGTCTACCGAGTTGATACCGCCGCCCACGGTCAGGGGAATGAACACTTTTCGCGCGGTTTCGCACAGAATGTCGGTGAATAATTTGCGGCCGTCGGAGGAGGCGGTGATGTCATAGAAAACCAGTTCGTCAGCGCCGCAACTGCTATAGTACATACCCAGTTCCACGGGAGAGGACACATCCCGCAGACCTTCAAAATTGACACCCTTTACCACCCGTCCGTCCCGGACATCCAGGCAGGGAATGATTCGTTTGGTTATCATTTTGCCACCTCGATCGCTTTGGCCAGATCGATGGCGCCGGTGTAATAGGCTTTGCCAACGATCGCGCCGTGGATGTTTTGTTTGGCTAGTTTTTCAATGTCTTCCATACCGGAAACGCCGCCGGAGGCGATGATCTGCAGGGTGAAATTTTCGGACAGGGTCTGATACAGGCCGTGGTTTGCGCCCTGCATAGCGCCGTCTTTGGAAATGTCGGTGCAAATAACGGTTTTTACACCCATTTGCTCCATTTTTTCGCAGAAACAAAGGGCGTCCCGGTCGGAGGTTTCCGTCCAGCCTTTGATGGCCACAAAGCCGTCTTTGATGTCGATGCCCACGGCGATCTTATCACCGTAGGCCGCCAAAGCGGCAGCCAGAAAATCCGGGTCGGTGACAGCGGCAGTTCCCAAAATCACGCGGTCGATGCCGGCAGACAGATAGCGGTCGACGATCTCCATGGTGCGGATACCGCCGCCTACTTCGCAGAAAAGTCCGGTCTGCTTTTTGATAGTCTGCACCGTTTCCAGATTGGTGGTAGTGCCGTCCCGGGCGCCCTGCAAGTCCACCATATGGATATGGGTGGCACCACAGTCGACGAAATCCCGGGCAACAGCAAGGGGATTTTCGTTATACACGGTCATTTGGTTATAGTCGCCCTTGAAAAGCCGTACCGCTTTTCCTTCATACAGGTCGATTGCGGGATAAAGTATCATAGTTTTTCTCCCATTTCAACAAATGCTTTTAAGATCTTCAGGCCCACGTCACCGCTTTTTTCCGGATGGAACTGGCAGCCAAGCACATTGCCGTCGGCCACCGCGGCGGTCAGTTCTGCGCCGTATTCTGCGGTTGCGATCACAGAGGCATCGCAATCGGCGGCGTAAAAGGAGTGGACAAAATACACGCAATCGCCTTCCTGCGTGTATTTTAGCAGGGGGGATCCTTTTTTGAAGATCAGGCCGTTCCAGCCGATGTGGGGAATCTTATAGTCCGAAGGAATCACATCCCGAATGGGGCGGACAGAGCCTTTCAGCAGGCCTAGGCCTTCGTGGCAGCCGTACTCATAACTTCTTTCGAACAGCAGTTGCATACCAAGGCAAATGCCCATCAGGGGCTTACCTTTGGCGGCAAGTTCTTTCAATGTCTTGTCCAGACCACTGCCTCGCAGTTTTTTGGCGGCGTCTTCAAAAGCGCCTACGCCGGGCAGAATGATGCAGTTTGCCTGCTCCAGAATTTCTTTTTGGGCGGTGACGGTAACCTCTGCGCCGATGGCGGCAAAAGAACTTTGCAGGGAAAAGAGGTTGCCCACACCGTAATCAACAATTGCAACCATTACAAGACTCCTTTGGTTGACATAATATCGTCGGCGAAAGCAGTATCGATGCTGACCGCCGTGCGCAGACTGCGGGCAACGGATTTGAATGCACCCTCAATAATGTGGTGGGAATTGCTGCCAGCCAACTGCTGGATATGCAGGGTGATGCCGGCATCCCGGGCAAAGGCGATCCAGAATTCCTGACACAGTTCCGTGTCAAAATCGCCTACTTTGGGGGAGGGGATGTTCAAAATGGGATAAAAGCCGCTGCGACCGGAGATGTCCACTGCAGAGAGCATTACGCTTTCGTCCATAGGCAGGATCATACTGCCGTAGCGGATAATACCCTTTTTATCGCCCAGCGCTTGAGCAAATGCTTTGCCCAGACAGATGCCCACATCTTCTACGGTGTGGTGGTAGTCAACATGGGTGTCGCCCACGCATTTGACCGTCAGATCGAAGCGGCCGTGTTTGGCAAAGAGGGTCAGCATATGGTCCAAAAAGCCACAGCCGGTATCGATCCGGCTATCGCCTTTGCCGTCCAAACAAAGGGTAAGGGAAATGTCGGTTTCCGCAGTTTTACGGGCAATTTGTGCGGCTCTCATAGCAGTTCCTCCAATACTTCTTGTAACTTGCGCAAAAATACTTCCATTTGTTCTTTTGTGCCAACGGTGATGCGGTTATATTGGCACAGGCGGGGGCTATCAAAATGGCGGATCAACACGCCTTTTTGCTTCAGCCGCAGGTAAATTTCCTTGCCGTCTGCTTTCGGGTGCTTGGCAAACAGGAAGTTTGCCTTGGAATCGGTCAGGGTGAAACCTGCATTTTGCAGTTGCGCTTTCGTCCACTGCCGCACCTGCATAATGGTTTGGCAGTTGGTTTTGGTGTAATCTTCGTCCATCAAAACGCCTACGCCGGCGGCCATAGTCATCCGGTTCACATTGTAGGGATTGGTGGCATATTTGATGGTGTTTAAGTCACCAATCAGCGCCTTGCAGCCGATGCCGTAACCCAGCCGACCGCCGGCCAGAGAGCGGGATTTGGAAAATGTTCCCGTTACCAGCAGATTGTCGTATTTGCGGGTCAGGGGGACGGCGCTTTCTGCGCCGAAGTCCACATAGGCTTCGTCGATAATCACCACATTGTGGGGATTACTCTTGAGGATGTCCTCGATTTGGGCAAGGGTCAGGACCGTGCCTGTGGGGGCGTTGGGGTTGGCGATCACCACGGTTTTGCCGATGCCGTGATATTGTTGGGGGTCGATGGTCAGATCTTCCGTCAGGGGGATTTCTTCATAGGGAATGCCGTTTAACGCGGCAAACACCTTATAAAAACCGTATGTAATGTCGGGGAACACCGCCGGGTGATTCTCATCGCAAAACGCCATAAAGGCGAAGTTCAAAATCTCGTCAGAGCCGTTGGTGAACAAGATCTCGTCTTCTGCCACCCCGAACACCTCTGCTGCTTTTGCTACCAAGTCCCGGCACTCCGGGTCGGAATACAGTTGCAATTTGGCGGCGGCCTCTTGGGCTAACCGCAGGCCGTTGGGGGATGGGGGGAAGGGGGATTCGTTGGTGTTGAGTTTTACATATTGGTTATCCCGGGGTTGTTCACCGGGGGTATAAGGCGTCAAAGAGGCATATTTTTCACTAAAAAAACGACTCACGGTTCGATTTCCTCCGTACGGATCACAGCGCTTTTGGCGTGGGCGGTCAGGCCTTCCTGTTTGGCGAAGAATGCCACATCTTCCGCAACATTTGCCAGGGCGTCTGCGGTGTAATAGGTGTACTGGGTCTTTTTTACAAAATCGTCCACGGAAAGGGGACTGGAGAACTTGGCTGTGCCGCTGGTGGGCAAGGTGTGGTTAGGACCTGCCAGATAATCGCCCAACGCTTCGGGGCAGTTTCTGCCCATAAACACGGAGCCTGCGTGGCGGATGCTGTCTAAGTAATCGAAAGGATTGTCAAGAAGCAGTTCCAAGTGTTCCGGGGCAATTTCGTTGGCAATATCGATGGCGTCCGTCAAGGTGTCTGCAACGATGATCTTGCCGTTGTTGTCGATAGATGCCCGGGCGATGTCAGCACGGAGCAGGTCGGGGATCTGTTTTTCGATCTCTGCCTGCACCGCCTGCGCCAATTCCATAGAATCGGTAACCAGCACGGCGCTGGCCAGTTTATCGTGTTCGGCCTGAGAAAGCAGGTCAGCGGCGGCGTGGCGGGGGTTGGTCTTGCCGTCTGCCACAATGAGGATCTCGCTGGGACCGGCGATCATATCGATGGATACTGCGCCGAACACCTGCTTTTTCGCCTCGGCAACAAATGCGTTACCCGGGCCCACAATCTTGTCCACTTTCGGAATACTTTCCGTGCCGTAGGCCAAAGCGGCGATGGCTTGGGCGCCGCCCACTTTATAGATCTTGTCGATACCGGCGATTTTGGCGGCTGCCAGAATCACAGGGTTTATGGTGCCGTCGGCAGAGGGGGGCGTCACCATGACAACTTCCCGGCAACCGGCGATCTTGGCGGGGATCGAGTCCATCAAAACGGTGGAGGGGTAGGCCGCCGTACCGCCGGGCACATAAAGACCGGCCCGGTCGATGGGAATGATCTTCTGCCCCATTACAATGCCGGTTTCGTTATTGATCATGAAACTGCGGCGCACTTGCTGGGAGTGGAATTTGCGGATATTGGCCGCGGCCCGCCGGAGAATTTCCAAAAAGCGGGGTTCTACTGCGGCAACGGCTGCGTCGATCTCTTCTGCGGTGACCTGCAAAGCGTCCAGTTTTGCCCGGTCGAACTTCTCACAATAGGCAAAAAGGGCCTTGTCGCCGTTATTTCTCACATCTGCGATGATATCGGAAACGATTTGCTCCACATTCACAGAATTCTCTGCGCGGGCGAAGATCTCTTCCGGTTTGACTTCGCAGGATCTCAGGATTTTAATCATTTGGATTCCTCCATCTGTGCGGCTATTTGCTCCATAAGCCGAACGATCTTACTGCTCTTGAACTGATAACTTGCCTTGTTGGCGATCAGTCTGGCGCTGATGGGTACAATGGTTTCGATCACTTCCAGATCGTTTTCTTTTAAGGTGGTGCCGGTTTCCACAATGTCCACGATCACATCGGAAAGACCCAAAATGGGGGCGATCTCGATAGAACCGTTCAAGTGGATAATGTCGATGTCCCGGCCTTTGGACAGGTAGTGCTGCCGGGCGATGCTTGAAAACTTGGTTGCCACCCGCAGTGTGCGGTCGGTGTCATCGCAGAAGCCTTTCTTTGCGGCCACCGCCATACGGCATTTGCCGATGTCCAGGTCCAGAAGTTCGTAGACTTCGGGCTTATACTCCAGCAAAATATCTTTGCCAGCAACGCCAATGTCCGCTGCGCCCCGCTGCACATAAATGGCCACATCCGAGGGCTTGACCCAGAAGTAGCGAACGCCCGCCTGGGTGTTTTCAAAGATCAGTTTGCGGCTGTTTTCTTTGATGGAGGGGCAGGGGAATCCGGCCTTTTCGAACATGGCGTACACTTTTTCGCCCAGACGGCCTTTGGGAAGGGCCACATTGAGGACGGTTTCTTCTTCCTTGGGGGCGGTGGTCGCCATATCCAGCATATCCAGATACACCGCAAAGCCTACGGCCTTGCTGCTGTGCTTCATTTTCTTCATCAGTTTATCGTACTGACCGCCGGACAGGACCGCAGAGGGAACGCCCTCCACAAAGCCTTTGAAGATGATGCCGTTGTAATAGTTGGTGTCGCTGACAACGGAGAAGTCCACCTGCACCATATCCCGCACTTCGGGGTCTTCCATAGATGCAATCAACTGGGATAATACTTGCAAGGGGGTCACATCGCACAGGTCCTTCAGCCCGTCGGTCAACTGGGGCAGAACCTGCGCCGCAGGACCGGCCGCACCGATCAAAAGGGTGAGGGCCGTCAGGGTTTTTTCGGGAAGGTCCAGTTTCTTAAGACCGGCAATGTTCTTTTCTTCCACGCATTTAACAGCGGCGGTTTTCTGCGTGCCGGTCAGATCTGCGTCGTCCAGCAGGGCAGACACCAGATCCAGGTTGGTAACATTCAGCACGCAGGTATCGGAGATGTTTTTCAGACTTTTTGCGGCAAGCACCATGACTTGCCGGATGTCGTCTGCGCCAATGTGGCCGATACACTCCAGACCCACTTGCATAATTTCCTTGTAACTTTGGTTGCCCTTGGAAATGCGATAGACGTTTTCGTTATAAAACAGTTTTTGCACGCCGTCGCCGGGGTCTTTGATATTCTTGATGATGGACAATGTCACATCGGGCTTCAGCGCCATAAGTTTGCCGTTGGTGTCGGTGAAGGTGATAACACTGTCGGAGATGAGAAAATCTTTGTTGTTGGCATATAGGTCATATTCTTCGAATTTGCTCATTTTATACTGGCTATAGCCGTAACTGCGGTAAAGGGCCCGCAGGCCGAAAATGACCTTTTCCTGAAAACTAAGGGACAGATCCATCACGATTCCTCCGATACAGAAAGTCGGCTGATCGCCGTCTGGTAACCGCCGCTGCCGTAGTTCAGGCATTTGCTGACACGACCGATGGTGGCGCTGCTGACTGCCACTTGCTCGGCAATTTTTTGATAACTCAGGCCTTGGGACAGAAGCACTGCCGTGTCCAGCCGCTGGGACATATCCAAAATCTCTTTTATGGTGCAAAGATCTTCAAAATAGGCATAACATTCTTCGATTGATTGCAGATTCAGAATGGTCTGAAACAATCTATCTACCGATTCACAATGGATTTTTTGCATAGTTGCCACCTCTTTCAGAAAGTACTTTACTATGATAACACTTTACTTAACTAAAGTCAATACCGATTTGGGCCAGATTGATACTTTTGGGCGAAGTGCCGTTGAAAAAGCGCGAATTATGTGCTATATTTATAATGAAAGAGTATGCGAGGAATCAAAACGTAAATAACAGATGTTTTTCAAAAGGATTCCGTTAAGAGAGGACTGACGATATGCATTACAATATGATGATTATCGGCGCAGGCGTGACAGGTTGCGCATTGGCCCGGGTGCTGAGTCGCTACGAGGGCAGCCTTGCGGTGCTGGATCGGGGTTACGATGTGGCAGAAGGGGCTTCCAAGGCCAACAGCGGTATCGTCCACGCGGGATTTGATGCCAAACCCGGCACACTGAAGGCAAAACTCAATGTGCGGGGCGCCAATATGTTCCCCGGACTTTGCGAGGAATTGGGTGTGCCTTATTCCCAGCCGGGGGCTTTGGTCATCGGTTTTGATGAAGAAGATCGCAGGACGCTTTTGAATCTGGTGGAGCAGGGTGTACAAAATGGCGTAGAAGTGCGCCTGTTGGAACGGGATCAGGTTTTGGAGTTAGAACCCAACACCAATCCGGCGGTGGAATGCGCTCTGTATGCGCCCACTTCCGGTCTGACCAGCCCCTACGAACTGACATTTGCGCTGGCCGACCACGCGGCGGTGAACGGCGCGGAATTTCTGCTGGGCGAAGAAGTGGCATCGGTTGCCCGCACAGGCGGTCTGTGGCAGGTGACTACTGACAAGAATATTTACACCTGCGAGATTCTGGTGAATTGCGCAGGTATCAGTTCTGCAAAGATCCACAATATGATGAGCGATGACAAAAAGACGGTGATCCCCCGTCGGGGACAGTATTATTTGATGGACAGAATGGCCAATTTACCTTTCCATATGACTATGTTCCAATGCCCTACCAAAATGGGCAAGGGCGTACTGGTCAGCCCCACAGTTCACGGCAACTTGCTGCTTGGCCCGTCTGCGGAGGATATTCCCGATGAAAAGGATGTGTCCACCACCGCAGAGGGTTTGGCATTCGTTATGGACAAATGCCGTCTGACTTGGCCCCAGGCCACCATTCGGGGCGCGATCACCAATTTCTCCGGAATCCGCGCCCACGAACAGGACGGTGATTTTATCATCGGTAAAGTGGCGGAAAACGCCTATGAAACGGTGGGTATCGAAAGTCCCGGTCTGTCCTCTGCCCCTGCCATTGCAGAGATGTTGGGCGCGCAAATTGCCGCGGAGCAGAATTTGCAGGCAAAGGGTGAGATCGTGCCGGCGCCCAAGCGGAGCAAGCCCTTTAGCCATATGACCGATGCAGAAAGGGCGAAAGCAGTGGCAGAAAATCCGCTGTACGGCAATTTGGTTTGCCGGTGCGAAGTGGTTACTGAGGCAGAAATTCGGGAGGCCATTCGCAGACCTGTGGGCGCAACCACCGTGGACGGCGTCAAGCGGCGCACCCGCAGCGGTATGGGTCGCTGCCAGGGCGGTTTCTGCAGTCCCCGGGTGATGGAGATTCTGGCGGAAGAACTGGGAATTCCTATGACCGAAGTCACCAAGTGCGGCGGTGAGAGTTATTTGCTTTCGGGTCGCGTTGGCGAAAAGGAGGAACAAAAATGAATGTGGACGTATTGGTAATTGGCGCAGGTCCTGCCGGTTTGGCGGCGGCCATTGCGGCCAAAGAGGATGGGATCCACAATCTTTTGGTATTGGAACGGGAGTCTGCGCCCGGCGGTATTTTGAAGCAGTGTATCCACAACGGCTTTGGTCTGCACCGGTTCGGTGAAGAATTGACAGGCCCGGAGTATGCCCAAAAGGATATTGACAGGGCAGAAGAACTGGGAATCACCATTCAATGCGACACCACGGTTTTGTCCGTTTCCGAGGACAAGGTGGTCACTTGTGTCAGCCGGGAACATGGGTTTCAGGAGATCCACGCCAAGGCCATCGTGCTGGCAATGGGTTGCAGAGAGCGCCCCAGAGGCGCTTTGGGTACGCCCGGCACACGCTGCGCAGGCATTTACTCGGCAGGTACTGCCCAGAAACTGGTGAATTTGATGGGCTATATGCCCGGCAAGCGCTGTGTGATCTTAGGCAGCGGTGATATTGGTCTGATCATGGCCCGCCGTATGACTTTACAGGGAGCAAAGGTGTTGGCCTGTGTGGAACTGATGCCTTATTCTTCGGGCCTGAACCGGAACATTGTCCAATGTTTGGAAGATTACGACATTCCCCTTTACTTATCCCACACGGTGGTGGACATTCACGGCAAAGAGAAACTTACCGGCGTAACGGTGGCGCAAGTGGATGCAAACCGCAAACCCGTTCCCGGAACGGAAATGGAGTTTGATTGCGACACGCTGCTACTGTCTGTGGGTCTGATCCCGGAAAATGAACTGTCTGTGGGCGCGGGTGTAAACCTTTCTGCGGTCACAAGCGGTGCAGAGGTGGACGACACGCTGCAGACCAATGTGCCGGGCATTTTTGCCTGCGGCAATGTGCTGCACGTTCACGATCTGGTGGACCACGTGTCCAACGAATCTTTCAAGGCAGGCCTCAGTGCGGCGCAGTTTGCGAAGGGTGAATTTGCAGTTGGCGAAACGGTGGCGGTGCTGGACGGACAGGGCGTTCGCGGCGTTGTGCCCCAGCGGATCTGCGCAGGTGCAGGCAGGGCGGTGGAACTGATGTTCCGGCCGGCAGGCGTCTATCGCAACGCCGTGTGTGTGGTGAAATGCGGCGACAACATCGTCGCGCGAAAGAAAGCGCCCATTTTTACCCCCGGTGAAATGGTTGTGGTAAAACTGCCGGAAGATGTGGTGGCCGGTCTTTCCGGCGACTTAACTGTCAGCGTGGAAGGAGGACAGTGATATGGAAATTATTTGCATCAACTGTCCGGTGGGCTGCCGGTTAAAGGTAAAGGTAGAAGGCGGCGAAGTGAAGGAAGTGGCGGGCAACGCCTGCAAGCGGGGTGACACCTATGCCCGGCAGGAGTGCGTTGCGCCTATGCGTATGGTTACGGCGGTCATTCCCGTGGAGGGCAGCCGGACACCCCTTTCCGTCAAGACCGCCGCGCCCATTCCCAAACACCTTTTGCTTGATTGTATGGAAGCATTGGCAGGCATAAAATTGAAAGCCCCAATTTCGGCAAAAAGTGTGATTTTGCGGGATGTTTTAGGGACAGGTGTGGACATTATTGCCACCAAAAGTGTGAAAATCGATTTGTAAGGTTGGTAAAATGTTGGGAAGATTTTCCCCAAAACCTGTGATATAATGATAATGCCGAAAGTAGAAAACTGAAAAACACAGAGCGTAAGAACGATCCGTCTTGCGCTCTGTTTTTTATGGAAGGAGGAGATGCTGGGGCAATTATGACAGGAAAGAAACTCTCTGCAGAACGGGTGATGAAAGAACTGGCCGCCATCGGTTTTGCCAGAGCGCCGGATTATCTGATGGTTGAAAACGGGGAAGTGAGCCTGAAGGAAAACTTAAAACCCCTTGACCGGGCGGCAGTGGCGTCCATCGAGAAAACCAGTGCCGGCATCAAGGTGAAGTTCTACGACAAAATGAAAGCGCTGGAATTGTTGGGAAAACACTTTGGCCTGTTCGAGGGAAAAGGCGCGCAGGAACAAACAGAGGAAAACAATCTACTGGAGGCAATTATTCAGTCGACCCGGCAGGAGGTGGATATCCATGATGTATCAGAAATTCAGTAAGCGGCAGATACTGGCGATGACATGGTGGAATCGGCCCAAACTGCGGGGGCTTGACGGGATCCTTTGCGATGGCGCGATCCGTTCGGGAAAGACATTGAGTATGGCGACGGGATTTTTCTTGTGGAGTATGACCCGGTTTGAGGGGAAATGCTTTGGTCTGTGCGGCAGGACCATCGGCGCGCTGCGCCGTAATATTGTAGACAACCTTTACAGTTGGCTGCCTGATGTGTTTTCCTTTCGGGAAGTGCGCAGCGAAAATAAATTGGTGGTAACCGGTCCGGGAGGATGCTGCAACACCTATTATTTGTTTGGCGGACAAGATGAGAGTGCCTACAAGTTGGTGCAGGGCGTGACCCTGGCGGGGGTGCTGCTGGACGAGGCGGCGTTGTTGCCCCGCTCCTTTGCAGAGCAGGCCTGCGCCAGATGCTCGGTGGAAGGGTCAAAATTGTGGTTTAACTGCAATCCGGAAGGGCCGGAGCATTGGCTGTACAAAGAATGGAT
>JAFQDY010000101.1 GCA_017399325.1 Oscillospiraceae bacterium | reverse complement strand
TCCAGCAGACCGATCTCAGCCATTTCGTGAGCCAGATCGTAAATGTCCTTGCCTTCGGTCTCAACGCCCCATTCCTTTGCAATACGGATCAACTTCTCGGGGTCTTTGACCTGATAGTTGCCGCCTTCTTTTGTCTGGTGCAGGGTGTGCATGATCTCGCGGCCGTGGTCGGAGTGCGTTGCAGCACCGCCGGCGGTGAAGATCAAGTAGTTACGGGCGACGATACCGTGAACGTCGCAGCCGCAGATACCGCGGGGTGCCTTGGGGGTGATACGGCAGGGACCCATGGAGCAGATACGGCAGCAGGTACCGGCCTCGCCGAATCCACAGTGGGGAGATTGATTCTTAACGCGTTGCTGCCAAGTGTCGGCGCCAACTTTATGAGCGGTTTCCAGCAGCTCATTGGTAGCGGCTTCCATTTCCTCGACAGTCGTAGTAAATGCCCAATCCTTCAATGTGATTTCCTCCTATATACATAATTTCCGTGTCGATAAAATCGACACATAGCGTATCATTACAATTCTACTCGTTCTGCGTCCAAAAGTCAATGATAATTTGCCTATAAAACGACGATAATTGCCATCTTTGTGCGAGGGAAATCACATATTTTGGAAAAGAAAATGCCGCTGCGAGAAAACAGATTCGCAGCAGCATAAAAATATCACACAAAATTGCAGACCAAAGGGAACAGTAAAACCGTCAGAATTCCGGCGATCACCAGCGACAAACTGCTGACCGCACCGGAGAGGGGGTCGATCTCGGTGGCCTTGGCAGTTCCGATCAGGTGAGAAGCCGTGCCCAGCGCCACGCCCCGGCTGACAGGGTCGGACAGCCGAAACAGTTTGCAAAAGGTGGTGCCCATCAGGTTGCCGATAATGCCGGTCAACAGGATCACAACATTGGTAAGGGAGGCAATGCCGCCGTTTTCCTCGGACAAGACCATACCAATGGCGGTGGTAATGGACTTCGGAAGCAGGGAAACGGCAATGGTTCTATCCAATGTCAGCAGCCGGCAAAGGCCGAAAACCACCGCCAGACTGGTGATGGTGCCGGCAAAAACGCCAACGAAAATGGCAGGCAGATTTTTCTTCAGCGCTTTCAGTTGCCTGTGCATAGGAACGGCAAGGCAGATGGTGGCGGGGGTGAGCAGCCAGGAAAGACCGGTCGTGCCTTCTGTATAGGTTTCCGGGTCGATCCCCGTGAGCAATAGCACGATAATGACCAGGGCTGCGCCGATCAAAATGGGGTTACAAATGGGAGATCTGGTTTTCTTTTGACACCATAATCCCACCTGAAACGCGCCAAATGTGAGAGCCAGCGAGAAAAGGGACAGACCGGGAAGAAAATCAGCCATCATTTTTGTCCTCCTTTTTCCGCAGGCAGCACTTGGTAACAAGACCTGCCACCGCAAACACGAGCACAGAGGACACAGCCATTACTACACAAATGGCCACCACATTGGGCCCGATGATGCCCCAAAACTGCAAAAGTTTTGCAACTGGCGCAACGAACAAAATGGGCATAGCCGAAACGAGAAAACCGGCAGTTTCTGCGATCTTTTCCTCTTTTAAAAGGCCTGTGGACAGGGCGATCAGCAGCAAAACCAGCCCGTAAATGGCAGCGGGAATGGGCAGCGGGATCACCGTCTGCAGAAATTCTCCCAAAAGAGAAAACAGTAAAATATATAACATTTGGGATATATATTTCATAAATTTTACTCCGTTTTCGTTATTTCGTCAATTTCTTTGGCGATTACGCAACTGCCTGCGTGGATGCAGTTTTCATAGCAGCAATCCACTTCCGTAAGTGCGCCGTTTTCTGTAACGACGGTAACGGTCCGGCTGGAATCGACGGTGCGGCAAAAGCCGCTGATAAAGCGTTCTTGTTCCATTTATTGCGCCTCCGTAATGCAAAAACCCATTGGGGCAAGGGTGAAATTCTCCAGATTGTGTTCCATTAAAACCTTGCATGCAGGAATGATCCAGGGAGCATTTCCGCGGTTGATAAAGATGTTCACGGCCTTGCCGTTCAAGGTGCGGGTAAAGCCCAGCCTGCCGCCTTCAAAGCAGAAGAAACGAATGTCTCCCAAGCGAAGAACTTCCAGTTCCTTTCGCAATTCGCCCAGTTTTCTAAAGTGGGCAAGAAGGGTCTCGTTCTCACGGCCCCAAGGGAATGTGCGCCGGTTAAAGGGGTCTTTGTAGCCTTCCATACCGACCTCATCGGCGTAGTAAATACTGGGCGCGCCGGGGAGTGTAAACTGTAAAAACGATGCCATCAAAAGCAGCCTTACTGCCGATTCTTTCTGCTCATCAGAGAGTCTTCGACCCGCATATTCTCTGCGGCTGCCTTCAAAATCGTCTGCCAAAGTTGTAAGAATGCGGGGGGTATCGTGCGTACCCAGCAGATTCATATTGCAGCAAAGGACCTGAGGCGGGTAGTTTTCCGCAATTTTCATTACGGTCTCTTTCAAATTCCAGCCGCCGTCCCAGCCTTTCATAAAGTGCAAAATGGCGGTGCGGAAAGGGTAGTTCATACAACTGTCCAGCGCCCCGTCCACAAAATACCGTCGGCGAATATCATAGGAGATCTTGTTGGAAGCATCTTCCCAAACTTCACCGATCAGCAGCGCGTCGGGGCGAATTTGCCGGATCCGATTTTTCAGCCGCAAAACAAATTCGTCGGGCAGTTCGTCCACCACATCCAAACGGAAACCGTCTGCGCCTAAGTTAAGCCAATGGGCAACCACCGAATCTTCCGCGTCAATGATATAGTCCATAAAAGCCGGATCCAGTTTGTTGACCGTGGGCAGGGTCTTAAAATTCCACCAGCTGTTGTAACGGTTGGGATATTCGTAGAACGTGTACCAGGAGTAATAGGGCGAATCGGGGGATTGGCAGGCCGATTGGAAATAGACGCTTTCCGAACCGGTGTGGGAATACACCCCATCCAAAATCACCTGGATGCCCCGCTTGTGGGCGGCATCGCACATAGCCTTAAAGTCCTCTTCCGTACCCAGCATGGGGTCGGAGGTCTTGTAATCGGCGGTGTCATAGCGGTGGTTGGAGAAACTTTTGCTGATAGGGTTGAGGTAAAGAATTGTAACGCCCAAAGCGGCAATATAGTCCATTTTCTCTGCAATTCCCCGGAAATTGCCGCCAAAAAAGTCGTTGTTCAGCACTTCGCCCTTTTCGTTGGGACGCCAGTTTACATCTTCGTTCCAATTTTCGTGAACGGTGTAGGGTTCTAACTTTCCGGTCAGATCGGGCGAGCCGACCTTGTGGAAGCGGTCGGGAAAGATCTGATAGATAACCGCGCCCTTTGCCCAATCCGGGGTGGTGAAATCCGCCGGTGTGCAGGTCAGTTGCCAGCGGTCGCCGGCTTCCATATTGGTGTCGTGCCCCTGCTTGAACAGCCGGAAGGAATCTTCCGGCTTGTAAATGCGGAAATAATAGAAATACAGGCCTGGTTCATCTATTTGAAAACTGCCGGAAAAAATGTCGTAGGGGCCTTCGGTCCTGCTCTTTGCAAGAGTTGCAACAAGACCGTTCCTGCCGTGGTGAAAGTCCACGATGCATTCCACTTTCATGGCTTCAACGGAGCAGGGAATGTGGATGTTGAGCGTGCAAAGTTCCCCTTGGGACAGTGTTCCGAAGGGGGTTTTGTATTTTGTTTCCTGAGAGTCAAACAGAATCCGCATAGATCGCTCCTTGTGTGATATTACCTATTAGGATACGGCATTTTTATAAAAAGGTCAAGAAAAACCGGGACAAAAGTCCCGGTTTTTGCTTATTTAAGTGTTCAGCATTTTGTGAAACAAATTCATATAGCGGCCTGCCGGCTTATCCCAACTGAAATCCTGCTCCATATCGGTTTTTTGCAGAGCCCGGAATGCGGGCTTGCAGTTGTGATAAAGATGCAGACAGCGCTTCAGCGCGGAAAGGAAATCGTCGGCGTTGTAACTTTGGAACGTAAAGCCGAGGCCGTTTTCGCCCTTTTCATCTACCGGCGGAACGGTGTCCCGCAGACCGCCTGTGGCGTGGACCACCGGCACAGTACCGTAGCGCATGGCGTTCATCTGACTTAAACCGCAAGGCTCGCTCTTGGAGGGCATCAGGTAAATGTCGCCACCGGCGTAGATCCGGGATGCGAGAGCCAGATTAAAGGTGATCTTAGCAGCCACCCGATCAGGGAATGCGGCTTGTAAATCAAGGAAGAACTTTTCATAATGGGCTTCGCCTGTACCCAAGATCAGCAGTTGGCACTTTTCTTCCGTCAGAAGCCGCCGGGCAATGTAGCACAAAAGGTCCAAACCTTTGTGGCCTGCAAGGCGTGTAACCATAACCATCAGCGGTACGTCTTTCTTTTGAGGCAGGCCAACTTCTTTTTGCAGAGCCTTTTTGCAGGCGGCCTTTCCTTCAACAAAGGTTTCGGCATTGTAATGAGCAGGTAAAGCCGGGTCGGTTTCCGGATTGAAGGTGTTCACATCGATGCCGTTGGTGATACCTGTGAGTTTGCCACTGTTGCCGCTGATCACGGAATCCAATCCGTGGGCATAGTAGGGGTACATTAACTCCTTGGCGTAACTTTCCGAAACGGTGGTTACCATATCGGCAGTTTCAATGGCGGCTTTCATGCAGTTGATGGCGCCGTCCATATCAAACCGATCCCGATATTCCCGGGGCAAGGCAAGTACATCGTCAAAGAATTCCGGCTGGGCCCAGCCTTGATACTCGATGTTGTGAATGGTGTACATACACCGGGTCTTGGGGAAGAACGGATAGTATTGGGCCTTCAAAAATACAGGCACAAGGGAAGTCTGCCAGTCGTTGCACTGGATCACATCGGGAATGAAATTCAACGCAACCAAGACATCCAGACAGGCCTTGGAGAAGTAGGCGAATCGTTCGCCATCGTCAAGATCTCCGTAGATCGCGCCGTTTCTGCCGCCGAAATAATAGAGATTGTCGATAAAATAGACCTGTACGCCGTCTGCCCGGTTTTTCAGTTTGTAGATGCCGCAATACTGCTGCCGCCACCCAAGAGCCACATAGAGTTGGGACACAAGTTCCGTTTCGTAAGCGGAATTGTCCAGTATTTTTTTGCAATAGGGAAGTACAAGCGCTACTTCATTTCCCGGAATGCGGGCAAGGGCAGAGGGCAGCGCCTCCATCACATCACCCAGGCCGCCGGATTTGATATAAGGCGCGCCTTCCGATGCCAAAATGGCAATTTTCATACGATTTCTCCTCGTTTGATGATAAGGGGATTGGTGGGTGTACCGCTGAGTTTCGCGCCGGGACGCACCACCACATCCTTGTCCAGAATCACATATTTCAGTTCGCAGTTTTCACCTACCACGGTGTCGTTCATAATCACGCAGTTTTCCAGTTTTGCGCCTTCCTTGATGGTAACCTGACGGAACAAAACGCAGTTGGTAGCGCTGCCTTCCAACATACCGCCGTCGGCGACGATGCAGTTGTCCACATTGGCGTTTTCGCCGTAGTAAGTGGGAACGCGGTCGCGCACTCTTGTGTAAACCGGATGGTTGTAGTAGAACAGGTCGTGGCGGACACGCTCGTCCAGCAGGGCCAAAGAATTGCGGAAATATTCTTCCACAGAGTCGTTGAACATAGTAAGGCCGGGGAACTGATACACGTTCACAGACAGAGTGCCTGCCTGCCAGGAACCCAGAACCAAGTCCCGGTCCATATGGAACAGATTCCGGGCGATACACTCCTCAATCCGCTTTCTGAACAGGGTTTTGGAGATCACAAAGATGTCCATAGAGGCCAGATACCCGGCCGGGGCACAGTAGTCCACCGCCATATCGGCGATTTCACCGTTCTCGTCCAATTTGATGGCCAGATCCAACTGTTTCTTGCCATCAGCGATGCCTGCGTTGGTAACCACCGTAATATCCTTGCCGCTTTCAATGTGGGAAGCCAGCACCCGCTTTAAGTCGATGTTGCACAAAATGGCGGCATCGGCCATGATCACATACTCATCGTCAGGACCGAAGTTCAAAAAGCCCAGAGAGGAATACAAAGTCTCCAACTTGCCCCGGTAATTGTGGTAAGAGGACATAGCGAATGGCGTCAAAAACTCCATACCGCCTTCTTCCAGTTCCAGACCCCATTCTTCACCGGAACCGATGTGGTTAATGAGACTCTGGTAGTTCTGCCGGGAGATGATGCCCACATGGCGGATGCCTGCGGCCACCATATTGGAGAGGTGGAAGTCGATCTGCCGATAACGGCCGCCGAAAGGAATACTGCCGATGGTGCGCTTGATGCTCAGTTCAGCCATAGCCGAGTCGTTGGCAAAGATAATACCCATTACATTCATAGCAAATTCCCTCCTTTATCGCATTTCACCGGGCAGCAGAATTGTGCCGGCTTCGATCACAGTGCCCTTGGCGGTCACACTGATTTCCTTCTTTTCGTTCTTGCCAAATACGCCGCCCACCACCGCGTTGCGGCAGACCTTGGAGTTCTCGCCCAGAATGGAGTGGCGGACAATGGCACCGGACTCAATGACAACACCGGGCATAACCACGGAATCTTCCACAACTGCGCCTGCGCCTACGGTACAGCCGGTAGAGATCACACTGTGGCGTACCGTTCCGTAGATCTCAGAACCTTCTGCGATGAAGCAGTTGACGGTCTTTGCCTCTTTGTCGATGTAAGAAGAGGGCAGGGCGTTGTTACGGGCGTAGATCTTGGTGCGCTCGTCGCCGCGAATGCCGAATTCCGGCGCTTTGCCCAGCAGTTCCATATTGGCTTCCCACAGAGAATCGATGGTTCCCACATCTTTCCAGTAGCCTTCAAAGGTGTAGGCCATCATTTTGTGGCCTGCGTTCAGCAGATTGGGAATGATGTTCTTGCCAAAGTCGTTGGAAGAATCGGGATCAGCCTCGTCGGCCACCAGCGCATCGTGGAGCACATCCCAGTTAAACACATAGATGCCCATAGAGGCATTGGTGGACTTAGGCTTGGCGGGTTTTTCCTCGAATTCGTAAATAGAGCCGTCGGGGTTGGTATTCAAGATGCCAAATCGGCTGGCTTCTGCCAGAGGTACATCGCGTACGGCGATGGTGCAGGAAGCATTGTGCTTTTCGTGGTATTCCACCATATCGCTGTAATCCATTTTATAAATGTGGTCGCCGGAGAGGATCACCACATAGTCGGGACTGAAACGCTCGATGAAATCTATGTTCTGATAAATGGCATTGGCGGTACCTTTGTACCAGCCGCTTTTTTTGTCGTGCCGTTCGTAAGGAGGCAGAACCTGGGCGCAACTGTGAGTCTTATTCAGGCCCCAGG
>JAFQDY010000100.1 GCA_017399325.1 Oscillospiraceae bacterium | reverse complement strand
TATCAGCAGCCGTTACTTGCTGGTGAATGTAATTGCCCAGCGCGCAAGACAGATCGCCACCCTGGCCGATGAGCAGGAAGTGGAACTGGAAGAAAAGCCGGTCACACTGGCTATCCGTGAAGTGGCAGCCGGCACATTAACCGCTGATCTGAAGGAAGAATACAAGGGATAATCCGCAAAAGAAGGAAGTAAGGAGGGGCGTTATGATTGCCAAAATCGCTGTTTCAGCGGCAAATTTTGCCATTGATAAGCCCTATTCTTATTTCTGCCCCCCAGAAATGGAGATTTTGCCCGGCATGCGGGTGATGGTTCCTTTCGGTCGCAGCAACCGCCATACCGAGGGCGTGGTTCTGTCGGCAGAAAATGGGGAAGCAGAGGGCCTGAAACCGGTGTTTCGGGCGCTGGACGAGCAGCCCCTTTTGTCGGAGTCCATGCTGCGACTTGCGGCCTTTATGCGGGAGCGCTACTTTTGTACTTTCTTCGACGCGATCCGCGTTATGCTGCCTGCCGGTCTGTGGTTTCAAAGCAAGGATACCTATGCTTTGACCGATGACCGCAGTTGGCAGGAGAAAAACCTCCGGCAGACAGAGGGCAAACTTCTGCTGGAGCAGTTGGAATTGCTGGGCGGCAACGCAAGCGGCGAGGCACTGCGGCAAACAGTACCCGACGAAGAAAAGTTCGACAAGGCGATCACATATCTTCTGAAAAACAAATGGATCACCGCCCAGCGGGACTTCCTGCGCCGAACCGGCGACAAGCAGCAGCAGATCGTTACGCTTGCCGTTTCCGCGGAGGAAGCTATGGCTTATGCGGCCACAAGGCCCAAATCAGCCGCTATGCAGCGCAGCGTTTTGGAACTGCTGTGCAGCGTGGGTTCTGCTCCGGTGAAAGAGGTTTGCTATTTTACAGGCGCAAAACCTGCCACCGTCCGTCGTCTGGCGGAACTGGGCTATGCGGAATTGACAGAAAAAGAGGTGCTCCGTTGCCGGGAAATTCGTCCTGCAAAACTGGACGGCCCGTTGGTTCTAAATAGCGAACAGCAAGCGGCCTTTGACGGCCTGAACGAGCAAATGCACGCAGATGCCCCCGGTTCTGCACTCCTTTACGGCGTGACCGGTTCGGGAAAAACATCTGTGTATATCAAACTGATCGACAGTTGCATCGAAAGTGGCAAACAAGCGATCCTTTTGGTGCCGGAAATTGCTCTGACCCCCCAACTTTTGGGGTTGATGGCGGCCCATTTCGGTGATCGTGTTGCAGTTTTGCACAGTAGTCTGCCGGCAACAGAACGGTACGACCAATGGAAACGGATCCGTTCCGGTGAAGCCAAATTGGTGGTGGGTACCCGCTCTGCGGTGTTCGCCCCTTGCGCCAATTTGGGTCTTATCATTTTAGACGAAGAACAGGAACACTCCTACAAATCGGAAAATGCTCCCCGGTATCACGCCCGGGAAGTGGCTCTTTGGCGTGGGTTAAAAGAGAAAGCACTGGTGCTTTTGGGTTCTGCGACCCCCAGCATCGAGAGTATGTACTATGCCAAAACCGGCATTTACAAACTCTACCGCCTGCACAACCGCTTTGGCGGTCGTCCCCTTCCGGAAGTGGAGATCGTGGATATGCGGCAGGAACTGAAATACGGAAACGACCTGTCGTTAAGTAACCTCTTGCAAAATGCCATTCGGGACACAGAACAGGCCGGCAAACAGGTCATTTTGTTCTTAAACCGCCGTGGCAACAGCCGGGCGCTGGTGTGCGTGGATTGCCGGGAATCCCCTGAATGTCCCCGCTGCAGCGCAAGACTTACTTATCACAGCGTCAATGAACGGCTGATGTGTCACTACTGCGGTCATTCTATGCCCGCGCCCAAGCGCTGCCCTAGTTGCGGTGGCCCGATGAAGCGGGTGGGAACAGGCACACAGAAAGTCCAGCAGGAATTGCAGGACCAATTTTCCGACATTCCCGTGGAACGGATGGACGCAGATACCGTTTCTGCATCCAACACCCACGAAATGATCTTGGACCGTTTCCAGAAGAATAACACCCCCGTACTGGTGGGCACGCAAATGGTGGCAAAGGGCTTGAACTTACCCAATGTCACGTTGGTAGGCGTGCTGGACGGCGATTTGAATCTGTATACGGACAGTTATCGGGCGGCAGAGACCACCTTTAATATGCTCACCCAAGTGGTGGGACGGGCAGGCCGCGGCGATACAAGCGGTCGTGCAATGATCCAGACCCTTGTGCCGGACCACGCGGTCATCAATTTGGCTGCCAAGCAGGACTACGACGGTTTTTACGACTTGGAGATTGGCCTGCGGAAACATATGCAAACGCCCCCATTCGGGGACATAGCGGTGATCACATTCACCGGGCAGGACGAGGCGCGGCTGCTCCACGGCGCAGCCAAGTTAAAGAGCAGTTTGCAGAGCCTGTTGCAAAAGCCGGAATATGCCGGTGAACGCTGCACCATACTTGGCCCTGCTCCGTGCCCAGTACCGAAAATCAATTATAACTATCGCTACCGTCTGACCATGCGATGCAAAATGACAAAACCCCTGCGGCTGCTTTTGGCCCATCTGCTGCGGCAATTTGCCCAAGACAGAGATAATCGGGGCGTGTCGGTATTTATAGATGTAAACGGCTTTGAATAGACAGGAGAGAACAATGGCACTGCGTAGAATTTTAAGTGATAAAAACCCCGCTTTGCATAAAGTTTGCAAACCGGTGGTAGACTTTGATGCGAAACTCCACAAACTGCTGGATGATATGCACGAAACCCTTTTGGACTCCGGCGGCGTGGGTCTGGCTGCGCCCCAGGTGGGCATTCTGCGCCGGGTGGTGCTGGTGGATAACGGTGAAAAAGTCTTGGAACTGATCAACCCCACCATCATTGCGACCGACGGCCAGCAGGAAGGACCGGAAGGCTGCTTAAGCGTACCGGGAAAGTACGGCCTTGTAAAAAGACCTTACTATGCAAAAGTGCGGGCTCAGGACCGGAACGGCAACTGGTTTGAAACCGACGGCGAGGAACTGACCGCCCGTTGTTTCTGCCACGAACTGGATCACCTGGAGGGCATCATCTACACAAAGGTGATGGAGCGGCTCCTCACCGATGAGGAATTGGCGGAGTACTGCGAGTAATTTTTTGGAGGCATCCTATGCGTGTAGTTTTTATGGGAACGCCGGATATTGCGGCGACCTGCCTGAAAAAAATATTGGCGGACGATTTCCAAGTGGTTGGTGTCTATACCCAGCCGGACCGACCCAAAGGCCGGGGAATGAAATTGGTAGCATCCCCTGTAAAAGAGGTGGCGCTTGCCAACGAGATCCCTGTGTTCCAGCCGGAAAACTTCCGGGAGGAAGAAACCGTGGAGCAGCTGCGCGCCTTGCAACCCGATGCGGTGGCAGTGGTGGCCTATGGCCGTATCCTGCCCCAAGCTGTGCTGGATATCGCCCCCAACCGCTTTATCAACATCCACGCAAGCGTTTTGCCCCAGAGCGTGCTGGACATCCCCGCAAAGGGCTGCATCAATATCCACGCCAGTGTGCTGCCTGCCTACCGTGGCTCTGCCCCTTATCAGTGGGCGGTGCTGGATGGTCTTACCGAGACCGGTGTGACCGCCCAGCATATGGTGCGGGAAATGGATGCCGGCGACGTCATCGACGTGGCCAGGACGCCCATCGGCGAGAATGAGACCGCCGGTGAGGTGCTGGACCGGCTGGCGGTGCTGGGTGCGGAGCTTCTGAGCAAAGTGTTG
>JAFQDY010000007.1 GCA_017399325.1 Oscillospiraceae bacterium | reverse complement strand
GCATTTTCTACTCGCAGCCTCACAAAGTAGGCATAAGGGGCAACCCCTACATACTGCTTAAACAGATGATTGAATCGGCTGACACTGACTTGCAACATATCTGCATAGATTTTGGCCTCATAAGGAGCAGAAAAAGAATGGTTCATATTGTCTGTAACCCGCTTCATCATATTCGATCGATAGGAAGCGCTGTGCCTTGCAAGGAAAGAAATGAGATGCAGTGTATGAAATTCCGCTCGCAACGCAGACAAAACGCTGTCATCCATCATGCTGTTTTGAATGTCTTCAAGCACCATAGCAACGGTGTCGCCCCTTGTTGAGGTAGGCGTGAAAAATTCAATTCCAAGAGATAACAAGAGATTTTGAACGTCGCTTCCTGTAAAGTGCAGGTAACGATATACCGTGCTGTCTTGGCGGTATATGGTATATTTTTGCGGCACCTTTGGCGGATAGATCCAAATCTGTCCCGGTTTTAGAACTCCGTCGCTAAAATACATTCGACCTTTCTCACAATAAAAAAGCGACCAATCCTCTCTTCCGTTTTTCCGCAAGGTCATTTGATCTGTTTCGGTGCAAATGATTCTGCTTGCAGACACTACTGTTACCGTGTGGTTTGTCAGCGGCGTCTTTTTATCGTTCTTACCATCATAAATACGCATTTTATCAACTCCGGATCCATTATACCACGGATCAATGGTACCTCAATCAAAAACAGCAAAATATCTATGGTATTTGTGTTGATTAACAATATATATCATTCGCTTCAGCAATTTCTTTATGTATAATGACTGCATAAACACCGAAAGGAATTGGGAATATGAAAAAAATTGTGTTTATCGGAGCAGGAAGTGTCCAATTTACCACTGCAGTTGTAAAGGATATCACCACCTATCCCGCTTTAGATTCCTCAGAAATCTGTCTGATGGATACGAATGAATATCGGCTTAAAGAAATAACAAAATGCGTAGAACGCATCAAAACAGAGATGGGGTCCGCAATAACCATCACATCCACCACATGTCGAAAAACCGCACTGATCGGGGCAGACGCAGTAATCGTTACCGTATTTAACGGAGATGTTGACATCTGGCGCCATGAAATCGAGATTCCCATGAAATATGGTGTCAATATGAACGTGGGTGATACCCGAAGTGTTTCTGGTATTTTCAGAGCCTTGCGAAACATTCCGCTTATGCTGGATATTTGCCACGATATGGAACGGATTTGCCCCAACGCTTTTATGCTCAACTATACCAATCCCATGGCTATGCTCTGCAAGGCGATGCAGACCTATACCAAAACAGATGTTACTGGTCTGTGCCACAGTGTACAGGGAACAGCAAGAATGCTGTGCGAGTGGGCAGAGGTGGATTGTGCGGATGTCAGTTATACCTGTGTAGGTATCAACCATATGGCATTTTTTACGGAATTGACTGCCAATGGAACAGATTTGTATCCCATCCTTAAAGCGAAGATTGATCAGAAGGAATTTTATAACAAGGAAAAGGTTCGCAACGAAATATTTAAAACCTTCGGGTACTATGTGACAGAATCCAGTGGGCATAATTCCGAATACACCCCTTGGTTTCGTAAGCGCCCCGACCTGATTCGCAAATATTGTTCTCCTGCAGGAGCAAACTGGAATCCGGGCGAGTATGCTTTTTCTCTAAATTTGCGTAAAGACCCGAACCGTTTCGACAGCCTCGTGAAATCATTTATGGAAAAGCCCCTGGAAAAGGCGCGCGGTCACGAATATGCCGCCAGCATCATCAACGCCCGTATAGGTGACGGAACACTCTTTCATTTCAATGCCAACCTAATCAACAATGGCAGCGTCGAGAATTTGCCTTATGATGCTTGTGCGGAAATCCCTGTTACCGCCACAAAGGACGGATATATCCGCCAATTCCAAGGAAAATTGCCTTCTAATGTTGCACCTTTGGTTGCATACACAGCCAGCATTGAGAATCTGGTTGTGGAAGCCTGGAAGAAAAAATCAAAGCAAATGGTGTACCAGGCGGTCTCATTGGATCCTCTTTGCTCTGCGGTTCTTAGCCTGCAAGAAATTCGTGAGATGTGTGATGAACTCTTCGAAATTAACAAAGACTATTTAGGCGATTATCAATAACGAAAAAAGGCTTGACCGATCCGGCCAAGCCTTTCGTATTACAACAATCTCCTGAAGAGAGAAAAATGGCAGGGAAGATCCCAAACCGGCCATATCATCATATTTATCAGGCAAACTACGACTTTTCACCCAGAATTGTTGCTATTACCCGTTGTTTTCGGCTATTTCTGTCCATAAGTATAAAAAACAATCACTCATGCCTTGTATCAAAACATGAGTGATTAGGTGGCGGAGAAAGAGGGATTTGCCGAGCCTGCGGGCTCGGGCGCGGGCGGCTCTGACCGTCCACAGGACGCTCATTCACTTCCGCCCGGTTCAAATCCCTTGCTATTTTCAGCATAAAAAAACCTGCACTTGCGTGCAGGTTTCTTGCTAATCCAGTTGATTATGATACAAGGGACGCTTTGCACCCTTTTTAGGAAGGTGGGTGCATTTTGTACCTGTTATCCCTCGGCAAACGTTGCATTGATCCGGTCGATCAATTCCTTATGCAGCATCCAGTTCATCATTCATCACAACGTAATCATAGGCGTAAAACATTTGCACTTGCTCTTTGCCCTTCCCATCCGCTTTTCCCCTGCTCTGGCGTTTCAGATTTTCGATCAACCAAGCGACGACAAAGTTCCTGTGCGCTGGACGGCAAAATGACGATTTAAAATTCAAAATCTATTTGCTCTTCGATAGGCCGATGGTGTCAATCCAACGTTCTTTTTGAACACCTGCGTAAAATAAAACGCATCCTCATAACCGCATCTTTCGGCAATATCCTGTATTTTCAAGTCAGTGTCCTCTAACAAAGCACATGCATTTTCTACTCGCAGCCTCACAAAGTAGGCATAAGGGGCAACCCCTACATACTGCTTAAACAGATGATTGAATCGGCTGACACTGACTTGCAACATATCTGCATAGATTTTGGCCTCATAAGGAGCAGAAAAAGAATGG
>JAFQDY010000099.1 GCA_017399325.1 Oscillospiraceae bacterium | reverse complement strand
GCCGGCGTGACCTGCGCCGATAACGATTATATCTGCGTTTCCTGCGTGGTACATTCTTTTTTCTCTTCTTTTGGCATCATAAAGGGTTGGCACACTACTTCACAGCGATTGATTGGGGTGCCCAGGGCGTGGAATTTTTCCTCATAGCCGGTCATAATGCCCACGATGCCGTCTTTGTGCAAGTCACGGGTCAGGGCGTTGACCTGCAGGCCGCAGGCCGCAAATTCCTCCAGAGAGTACTCAAAAAGGGGCGCGTTGTCGGTCTTAAAATGGATCTCACCGCTTTCCTTCACCACCCGGCAGTACTTGTCCAAGAAACTCCGGTGGGTCAGCCGCCGCTTGGCGTTCTTCTTTCTGGGCCAGGGGTCGGGGAAGTTGATGAAAAGCCGGTCAATCTCCTGTCCGGCAAAAATCGCTTCGATGTTGGCAACATCCATATCGATGAAAAACACATTATTAAGCCCCATAGTCTGGGCTTTTTCCATAGCCACCACCATAGCCTCCCGGCAGCGCTCTACTGCGATCAGCAGGACATCCGGATTGGCTGCAGCGGTCTCGGCGGTGAATTTACCTTTGCCGCAACCCACTTCCACCCAAAGGGCGGCGCAGCCTTTTTTCAGTTCCCGCCAAGTGCCCTTTTGGGCTTCGGGATTTTCAATCCGGTAAGCGGAAGTGGCTGCCATTCGGCTGTCCAGATTTTTCATTCTTCGCATTCTCATAGACAAAACATCCTATCGGTAAATTATCAACATATAGTATAGCAGAAACAGGGGAGTCCGTCAACGGAACAATTCCTCTCTTGCTTTTTGCCCTGTTAGGTGTTACAATGAATCCATACTTTATGAAAGGATGACGGATATGAAACGCATTGTTGCGCTCCTGTTACTTCTGTGTCTGATTTTGTGTGGCTGCAAGACCCAATCCGGCGTATCCAAGCCCAATGATAATGCGGAAAACAATTATTCCGAGGGAGATCCGATCCAGGACGACCAGCAGCAAACCAAGGACGATGACCAACCGGATACCCCTGCCACCTACCGCCATCCTCTGACCGGCACAATTCTGCGGCAGCCCTGGTCCGGCCAGATCACCGCGGTGGTGATCGACAACCTTTGGAACGCGCTGCCCCAACACGGTCTGACCCACGCTAACATTCTTTATGAAGCAGAAGTGGAGAGCGATGTGACCAGTTACCTGGCGGTGTTCTCCGACCTGACAAAAGTGAGTATGGTAGGCCCTATCACCAAGACCCGCACAGTGTTCAACTCCATCGCCCTGTCTTACGATGCGGTACTGATCCACAGCGGCGGCAGCAGCCTTGCTTTAGAGGGTCGTTATGACAGTTCTTCTGACACCATCATCAACTGGAAACACATCGACGAGACCACTTCCAGCCAGTATTTCTATCGGGACGACCAGCGCCGAAACGAAGGATATAACTACGCCCATACCCTGTTTGCCAGCGGTATGTCCCTGCGGCAGGGTCTGTCCGAAAGCAAACTGGACACTTCTGCCGGTAAGGACTTCGGCCTGCAGTTTGTAGACGCCACCTCCTCTGCCGGTAAGACCGCTGAAAACATCACCATCACATTCAAAGGCGGCAAGTCCACTGAATTTGTGTACGATGCAGCCACCGGTAAATACAAGTTGAATCAAATGGGCAAAGACTCCGTGGACGGCAACACCGGCGCGGCCTTGACATTTGAAAATGTGATCGCTCTTTACACGGACCAGACCCGCAGCGCAGACGGCACCCACGAATTCTTCAACACCGTCGGCAGTGGCGAAGGCTATCTGGCAATGAACGGAAAGATCATTCCCATTTTGTGGAGCAGAGAGAGTTTGCGCAGCCCCTTCACCTACACCCACGGTGACGGCACGCCCATTTCTCAGTCTGTGGGCAATTCCTATGTGGCGATCGTAGGCGCTAAGACCCCCATTTCCTATCAATAAAAACGGAAAACACGCCCTATCAACCGGATAGGGCGTGTTTTGTTTACAATTGATCCAGATTCAGCCGGAAAGGCTCTAAGCAGTTGTCAATGAACCAGTCTAATTCCGGCAGGTTCATTTTTTTCATAGATCGCATCGTAGCAACGGCCGCAGAATCGAATTCCGAGTTGCCGGCTTTTTGCTCCTCTATGCACTTGATGTAAGCGGAGAGTTTGTCGGCAGCCTTTACCACAGGGACAACGGATTCGTCTTCCTCCAAAACATAGCCGGCATAGGCGTCCCGCAGAGCGTCCGGCAGCATAGAGAGCAGCCGCTCTCCTGCGATCCGCTCCACCTGCTTGTAGGCATCTTTGATGGCGGGATTGTAATACTTGATAGGGGTGGGCATATCGCCGGTGAGAATTTCCGACGCATCGTGATAGAGCGCGGCAACTGCGCAAGTGTCCGGGTCAGGCCCGTCAAGATGCAGAACATCCCGCCGGATCAGTGCCAGCGCGTGGGCCAAAACCGCCACCTGATGGCTGTGTTCCTGAATGTTCTCGGAAAAAGTGTTGCGCATCAATCCCCAGCGGGTGATATAGCGCATGCGCCCCAAAAGAGCGTAAAATTCGTTAGCCATTTGATACCATTTCCTTTAACTTTTGCAGCATATTTGCAGGGTCGTCGCAGAAATGGGTCGCCCCATGTTCCTGCAAACAGGCCTTATCCCGGAATCCCCACAGAACGCTCAGGCAGGGAACACCGGCGTTTTTTGCGGTCTGCACGTCTACTTCGCTGTCGCCCACATAAATGCACTTATCCACGCCGATGGCGGCCATACCTTGATAGACCATATCCGGCGCAGGTTTTCGGGGGCAGGACGCACTTTCGCCCAAGGCGTAAATGTGGCCGCCAAAATACTCCTTGCACAGAGGTTTGGTGGCAATATCCGGCTTGTTGGACACGATGGCAATGGGAAATTCCCGGGCAATGGCGTCCAGCGCCGCCAAAATGCCGTCATAGGGGCGGGTCTTGATACGGCTATGGGTGGCGTAGTAGGCTTGATAGGTGGCCAGCGCCTCTGCCAAAGCAGGATCGGTGTCCTTGCCGGGCAAGGCGTAGCGAATTAAGTTTTCTGCGCCGTAGCCCACAAAAGTGCGTACCTCCTCGATGGTGCGCGTGGGCAGGCCGTAAAAGTTCAGTGTATAGTTGACGGCATCGGTCAAGTCTTCCAATGTGCTAAGCAGCGTGCCGTCCAGATCAAACAGGATTCCGGTTTTCAAAAATATGTCCTCACTTGTTTTTTAGTACCCGAATGTCCTCACCCACAAAGGGAAGCAGTTGGAAATTGCCCTGCAGACGGGATGCGATCTGGGGGGAGTATCGGGCGTTGATCTCGCCGATGTTTAAATTGGTGGAGATGATGGTGGGTCTTCCTGCCAGAATGCGGTCGTTCACCAGATTGTAAAGAGCCGCGGTGGTGAAGTTTCCGGGCAGTTCCGTGCCCAGATCGTCTACGATCAGCAGATCGCACCGGGTCAGATTGTCTGCCGCCGCAACCGATTCCTCGTCGGGACGGAAGCGGGCATTTTCCAACTTGGAAAACAGATGCTGGGCGCTGCCGTAAGCCACGGAGAAGCCTTTTTCCGTCACTTCCCGGGCGATGCAGGCAGACAGGAATGTCTTGCCCAGACCTGTGCCGCCGTTAAACAGCAGATTTCCCGATTCCAAAGAGAAACTGGCGGCGTATTTCCGGCAGATCTCCAAGATCTTACCCATGATCACCCGGGGACTTGCGCCGTATTTGGGGTCCACGGCCTCGGGATAGTAATCCAGCCGGAACTGGGAGAAGGACGGGTCGCCTGCAGAAAGCAGAGCCAGTTCTTTCTTCTGTTCTTCCCGACACAGATCCAAAAGGCAAACGCACATATTGCTGCCGATGTAACCCACACCGCCGCAATGGTCGCAAATAGGGCCTTGGTCCAAATATTCCGCAGGGAATGCAGCGGAAATCAAGTTTTTGCGTTCAGCCTGTAAGGCAAGGTTTGCCTCCCGCACTTCTGCCAGGGCATCTGTGCCGCTGACGCCTTTTTGGAAGGCGGCCTGGGCGGCCAGCACCATAGAAAGCCGCAGTTGCTTGTCGATTTCCGTGACACGGGGGATCTTCGCATAAATTTCCTGCAAACGGGCCTGCTGGAGGGATTCGTGGTCGGCCTTTTTATGTTCCAAACGCTGCCGCGCGCGACGGACAACTTCATTGCTGTATGCCATATTAACCCTCCTTCAAAACTTTTTGGAATGCGGACAGTTCCGCCTGTCCGATGTTGCCGCTTGGGGGCTTGGGCTGGGGCTTCTTGTCGCTATTTTTTATCTGCTCAACGGTGTACAGACCTGCCTCGTTCCAGCGGGTGAGGATCTTGTTCATATAGGCCCAACTTAAGCCGCCGGTGTTCAGGCAGGTGCGCTCATAAGCCATAGCGATCACTTTGTCGTCAAATCCCATATCCAGCCAGGATTTTGCGTAACGCTCCTCACCGGGGGTCAGGCTGCGGCCGCGGATCTGCAGCAGTTTCATTAAGTCTGCGATGCGGCTATGCTGAATGTTCTGGTTTTGGATAAAGGCCACGGCCTCTTCCATAGAATCGATACCCTGCTCTGCCCAGTAATAGGCCTCTTTTTCGATGGTACGCAAACTGGGATTGCGCAGATTGCCCTTTGCCCGGGCCCGCTCCTTGCAGTAGCAAACCAGCACGGAGATCACATCTGCCGGCAGGCCAAGATACCGGGTAAAGCCCAGCAAAATTTTCAGTTCTTCCGTATTCAGCGTGCGGCCCAAAACCCGCTGCACTTCCGAATATAAGGATTGAAAGGGCTTGTCCGTGTGCATAGCGCTCAGCACATCGGTCTCGGTGTACTGGGGGCGTTCTCCGGAGAAAACGGGGGTGTTTTTCAGTTGCGGCCACAGCCCCAACTGCCGCAGCGTGGCGGCGGCACAGGAAAAACGGGAGGCAGACATCTGCAGATTCTGCTCGGCCTGCTCCGGGTCGTTGCCGGAAGTGATGTATAAGTACAAAAGGGAAACATCGGGATTTTTGGCGCACAGCAACTTATGCAGATGCGCTTTTGAGATATGCAGTTCAGCGGTGTTCATAAGTTGCTCCTACCATAAAATGAGATGGTATCATTATACCATAGGTTCTTTTTTGAAACAATGGCTCGCAATTGACGATTTTTTAGAAAAAAAGACCGAAAATTTGGCATCACACAGGATATTGTGGTAAGAAAATTTTTACCCACAAGAAATTCCGGAGCAGGCAGGCTGCTCCGGAATCTTTGTCAATCCATCAACGGCTTGATCTTCTTCTTGTAAATGCGGGAATAGAGGATCAGCGTCACCGTCACACTGACCACTTCCGCCACAGGGAAAGCCCACCATACCGCGTGTACATTGCCGGTCAGGCTGAGCAGATACGCAACAGGCAGCAGCGCCAGCAGTTGGCGGCACAATGATGTGATGGTGGAATAAATGCCGTTGCCCAGGGCCTGAAAACTGGCGCTGAGGGCAATGCCCACGGCGGCAATGGGGAAGTGAATGCTCACGATCCGCAGAGCGCTCTTGCCCAAAGCAAGGAATGTATCCGAGGGATTGAAGATCCCCAAAAGTTGGTCGGGGAACAACTGGAATACGGCAAGACCCAGCAGCATAATGGTGAGCGCGATGCAAATGCTCAGTTTCAGCGTCTTGGTGATCCGCTTGGGTTGCCGCGCGCCATAGTTGAAGGCCAAAATGGAAATGGCCGCATTGTTCAGGCCAAACAGGGGCAT
Source organism: Oscillospiraceae bacterium (assembly GCA_017399325.1). Lineage (GTDB taxonomy): Bacteria > Bacillota > Clostridia > Oscillospirales > Oscillospiraceae > Faecousia. The sequence goes on along the minus strand of JAFQDY010000099.1, from coordinate 14,249 downwards.
CAGCACGAAACTTTGCAGTTTGAAATAGATGCCAAACACGCCGGCGGCGGTCTCGCCGTAGTCCTTGAAACCCAGGAAAATCTGGTTCATACCGAAATTCATCACAGAGCCGATGGCCATCATAATCATAGACGGCACACCGATGCTCAGGATCTTCTTCACAGTGGCCAAATGGGGGCGGAAGAAGCGCAGTTTCAGTTGCACATCCGGGTTGCAGAACACATTGAAAATGATGGCCATAATGGCGGCCACCCATTGACCGATGACGGTCGCCACTGCCGCGCCGGCAATGCCCATAGGTTCAATACCCAAAGGTTCAAAACCGAAAATAAACAGGGGGTCTAAAATGATGTTCAGCACCGCACCAAGACCCTGGGTGAACAGGGTGTAGATGGTGCGGCCGGAGCCCTGGAGCAAACGCTCACCCAAAATCTCCACAAAAATGCCCAAAGAAAACAGTGAGCAGATGGAGATGTAGGCTGCGCCGCCGTTGATGGTCTCTTCCACGGTGGATTGCATAGCGTAATAAGGCCGTGCGCCCACAAAACCAAACACCAAAAAAATCAAAAAGAAGAACAGGCTCAGACAAAATCCGTTGCCGGCGGCCTTGCTGGCCCGTTCCCGATTGCCTTCGCCCAAAGATTTGCTGAACAGGGCGTTCATACCGACACCCACGCCGGTGGAGCAGCCAATGATCAGATTCTGAATGGGGAACGCCAGTCCCAAAGCCGTGACCGCGCTGTCAGAGACCCGGGACACATAAAACGAGTCCACCACATTGTAAAATGCCTGTACCATCATAGAAAGCACCAGGGGAAGTGCCATAGTCAGCAGCAGTTTGCCCTCGCCCATTGTGCCCATTTTATTCTCCCGCAGGCTGGGAGTGGTCGTAGTTGCCATAAGTCATTCCTCGATTCTATCGTTCAACGCTCTTATTATAGCGAAAAGATAAGAAAAAGCAACAAGAAAATTCCCCCGGCCTTTCAGCCGGGGGAATGGGGTTTATTCGGTTTCTGTCTCAGCAGATTCCTCTACCTTGGCAGGTGCTTCTACCTGAGCAGGCGCTTTTTTGTAAAAGATGTACATTGTTTTGCGATCGGTGATCAGCAGGCATACAACAAACACGCCAGCCAAAATCACAAACAGCAGCGCTGCAATGACGATCAGCAGGGTGGAGGTGGTGCCGTCTTCGCTGCCGCTGAGCAGGCCGTTGCCGCTGCCGCCCTGGTTGGTGCCGGAACCGCCCTGGTTGGGGTCGCCGCTGATATCGGAATCAGAGGTTTCGGTTACTTCTGCGGTGATGGTAACGGACTTGCCGTCGGCCACCTTCACGATGCCGGTTTCCACAGCGTCGCAACCGGGTCTCATCACAACGCGCTTCAGAATTTCCTTGGTGCCGTCGGAGAATGTGGCGACAATGTTGTAGGTCTTAGTGGCGTCAGATGCGTTCAGCCAACTCAGACGGTAAGCAGTGTCGGCCTTCTGGGCTGCGGCGGCATCTTCCACTTCCATACCGGTGTTGGCATTGTAGAGGCTAAAATCGGCTTGCAGACCTGCCACGGAGATCTTATAATTGTCCAAATACAGTTTGTTGGAACCGAACTCGGAAACAGACAGTTCGATCTTCTCAACAGGCAGGTTCAAACCGGGCATTGCCACATCTTCAGCCTTGTCAAGCAGATTGCCGCTGGCATCGTAAACATAGTAACTGCAGGTAAATGCGCCTTCAGTCCGCATATCCAGGACCCGTTTGACGGTGTAATGGGTGTTGGCGGCCAGGGTAACATTTTCAAAGGCCTGGTAGTTATCGGTGGGGCCGTAGTACAACTTGCCGTCGTAGATCCGGAAACCGCCGTCGGTGTTCACACCGGTGCCGGAGGTGGCGTTCAGCAGTTTGGCTTCTGCATTACCGCTGGGAAGGGAATCTAAACTGAAGGAGATCTGCCAGGCTTGCTGTTTGGCATATGTGTCGCCGGCGATGATGTAGGTGGGGATCTTCACAGTACCTGCAAATACATTGCCGCTGAGGGCCAGAACTTTGTTCTTGGCGTTATCCTTGCTGACCTCGATGGTAGCAGAGGAGTTGTCCCGGATCCAGGCTTCCCAGGTGTGGGAGTAGCGGTTTGCCTTCTGGTCGAAGGTGATGCCGGTTTCGTAGCCGTCGAAAGACTCGGAGTAGGAAGGATACTTGGTGTAACGGTTGGCGTCATTGGTAACGATGGGAGATACATCGGCGGGGGTCTCTACCCAGTAGCCGCAAGTACCCACTTCGGGAATGAAACCGTCTTCAATGATGGTGCCTTGGGGGAAGGTAATGGTCTGACCCTTGTTCTTAAAGACGATCTCGCCGTCGTTCTTCACAAGGAATTCCTTCTTGCTGACGCCGGTAACGGTGTCCGGGGTGATACGCCAGATGTTTCTGCCGCCCGAGTACATACCGGTCAGAATGAAGGCGTCATTCCAGTTGGTGGGGGTCTCGATGATCTTGCGGTCAGCGTAACCGGCTACCCGGGTCAGTTCCTCCAAAATTGCGGAGACAACTTCCAGGCGGTACTTGTACTCTGCCGAGTTGGGAGATTCGTCCTGAATGATGTAGCCGTCAAATTCTGCATTGCAAAGACCCAGATGGAAGTAGCCTTCCACATGGAAGGGGGTGCAGGAGGAAGAACCTTCCGGATCGTCGCCGTATTCTTTACCGTAGGCATAGGTGGTAACGGGAACGGCGATATTTTTATTGTCCGTTGCCGCCAGAATATCCTTAACGGTGTTGATCTCCCACAGGGTCATATTGAAGGCGTTGTCTTCGTAGATGGCGTCGGAGTGGGAAACGGGCTTTTTGTAAGAGGTGTCGCTTTCGCTGGGCACCACCCAGTCAGGGCCGTAGTTGTAGTTGTTGAAGTTGGAGAAGTTACCGGGTTTGGTGTAGTTACCGCCGATGTACATAGGGTAGCCGGTTTCGGGCACATTCTTCAGCCAGGCGTAGGAGTCGTGGCTGTTGTAGTCGTCCATACGGGCTTCGGGGTAGTACTTCTGCATAGGCGCATACAGGCACTCGTCCAGATACTGCATCTGCATATTCTTCACGCAGACGTCCCAGATGTAGCGGGATTCGTTGTACTGGCTGCCGGAATTGGGGTGCAGGGAGTACAGTTCGCAGTATGTTCTCTTAACGGCTTCGGGCATAGAGTCCAGAGGCTTGGGATAGAACTGGAAACCGCGCTCTTCCAGCATGGGACGCAGTCTGGTCAGATAAGAGGGGTTCTGGGTGATGTTGTAGTAAACATCGGTGTTGCCGGACTGGAATTGCCGCTGGTACAGATACCAGTAGTAGCCGTCGATATACTCCAGGTCGGAGTGAACGGCGTCCAGTTTGCCGCCGATGCGCTTGTACTCTGCCAGGAATTCATCCAGCCATTCGGCCATGCGCTTTGCGCCGGTATCCAGGAATACCACATCATCCGGCTGCTCAGACATATAGCGGCGCTGGATGGGGGTGACATTCAAAAACCGCATATTGGCGCCGTCGGGATAGGTGTCAAACAGTTCTTTCAGTTTTTGGGCCATACCGGGGATGTCGTGAGCGCCGTCAAAAGAAACGGTTACTTCTGTTCCTTCACGGGTTGCCCAGAAATAGGCCTTCTGCCAAATGTAGGGGTTGTCCTCCGTATAACATTCGTCCCAGTTGGACAGATAGAAAGGCTTCTTTTCGACTTCTGCGGCGTTTGCGTCCACTTTACACATAAAAACAGTGGCCAGCAGCATCGCAGAAACCAAAACCAGGGATAAAATCTTCTTCATAATTCGGTTTTCTCCTTTTTCGGTTACTTCCGTTTTGTACAGACAAAACGTACATTTCTGCCATTAAGTACAAACTATGAATACCATACTACAAAATGCTTGTTAAGTCAAGAAAAAATGGTATAAAAAAGGAAAAACGTACGGCTTCTTAACAGGCTGCGCCGGGCAGAAAAGCCCCCGGCTGTTTGGACAGTCGGGGGCTCAGATTTATTCTGTTTTTTCTTCGGTGTCGCCGGTGGGATCGGGAGTGCTTGTTTCGGCGGATGCAACCGGTTCTGTCAGAGGCGGAATGACTTTGGTTTCGGCGGATTCGTCTGTTTCTGCTGTCTCTTCCGTTTCCTCCGTTTTCCCTTCCGGAGTTTGTTCATCCCCGGTAACTTTTTGGGGCATATTGCGCTTGACCAGCACAAAGGCAACGGCGCAGGCGGAAGCCACCAGCAGAACGATGATCACCACCAGCAAAACGGGGGAAGTTCCCCGGGCGGGGTTCTGGCCGCCGGTGGTGTTGGTGTTTTCGGTGGCGGGGGAACTGCTCTCGGTGTGGCCGGTGTCGTCATCCGGGTCGGTATAACTTTCGTCCGGGTCAGAGGAGGGGGTCGTTTGGGTGGTGTCCTCCGGAATGGTGGGTTCGCTGGGCTGCTGACCGGCGGGCAGTTTGACTTCCGTTTCCTCCAGAGAGAACATAACAGGCTTGTCACTTACCTTCACGATGCCGGTGGCAACACCGTCGGTACCGGGCATCATGGTAACGGTCTCCACGATCTGCTTGCCGCCGCCGGAGAAGGCTGCTACCACATTGTAGGCTTTGACTTCGTCCGATGCGTTGATCCAGGACAGACGGTAGGCCGTGTCGGTTTCCTGCATGGTGTTCAGGGCGGCGATCTCAATGCCGGTGTTGGCATCGTAGATCTCAAAATCAGCGGTAACGCCTACGGCGTACAACTTGTAGTTGTCCAAAAATACGGTATTTCCGTCAAACTTCGTGGTGGCAAAACCGATCTTTTCGATGGGCAAAGAAAGTTTGGACAACGACACATTTTCCGCCTTGGCCAACAAAGCGCCTTTCGCGTCGTAGACATAGTAACTGCCGGTATAGGAGCGATAGTCCACAGTGCGCTTCAAGGTATATTCGGTGTCGGTTGCCAGGGTAATATCCGAAAATGCCTGATATTTGCCTGCCTGGGCGTAGTACAACTTGCCGCTTGCGATACGGAAACCGTTGTCCGTACCAGAACCGGAGGTGGCGGTGAGCAATTTGATCTCAGCGTCGCCCTTTGGCAAAGCGGAAAGGCGGAAAGTGACTTCCCAACCTTGCTGGGTGGCGTAGTTGTCGCCTGCGGTGAGCAGTTTGGGAACAGTTATGTTGTTGATATAGGCGTTGCCCATCAGGGCCAGCACTTTGTTGTCGGCGCTGTTCTGACTTTCCTTGATGGTGGCGGAAGCGCCGTCTAACAACAAAGTTTCCCATGTGTGGGAATATTCGGTTTTGTCCGGGTCAAAGTCCGTCCGGCTCTTATATGTGTTGAAGTTTTCGGAGAATGCGGGATATTGGCTGTAGCGGTCAGTGTCCGAGGTGATGACAGGCACCACATCCGCGGGGGTCTCTACCCAGTAGCCGCAGGTGCCAACTGCCGGGATAAAGCCGTCTTCGATGACGGTGCCTTCCGGGAATGTGATGGTCTGACCTTTGTTATAGAAGACCACCTGCCCGTTCTTTTTGCTGACCAGGAAATCCTTTTTGCTGACGCCGGAAACGGTGTCGGGGGTGATGCGCCAGATATTCCGGCCGTTGGCGTACATACCGGAGAGAATGAACGAGTCGTTCCAGTTTGTCCGCACTTCGATGGGCTTGCGGTCGGCATAGCCCACCAGCCGGTTCAGTTCGTCCATAATGGCCTGAACAACTTCCATACGGTACTGATACTCTGCGGCATCGCCCACTTCAGATTGAATGATATAACCGCCGAACTCCGCATTCAGCAGACCTGCGTGGAAGTAGCCTTCTACATGGTAGGGCGTACCGGAGGAGGTCGTACCCTCTTCGTAAGAAGAGTCACGCATCAGCGTGTAGTTAAAATGGGTAAGATCCACCTCGATCTGCTTGTTGTCCGTAGCCGCATACATATGCTTGAAGTTGTTGACTTCCCACAATGTCATATTGAAGGCGTTGTTTTCGTAAATGGCATCGTTGTGGGAAACGGGCTTGTTGTAAGTTGTGGAATTGGCAGACTCCACCACCCAGGGGGTCCAGGGGGCGTAGTTGTAGGCGTTGTTGGAGGAGTGGGTGCCGGTTTTGTTGGTGTTGCCGGCTAAGTACTGATTCCGGCCGGTTTCGGGAATGTCTTTGATCCAGCCGTAGGAATCGTAAGCCCGGTAATCCCAGAAAACGGCATCGGGATAGTACTTCTGCAAAGGTTCATAGAAAGCCTCGTTTAAATACTCCCGCCACAGATTTTGCACCACCGTGTCCCAGATCAGTTTGGAAGACGCATATTCAGAACCTGCATAGGGGTGCAAAGCATACAGTTCGGTCTTGGTCTTGTCGTTGCTGGGGTAGAACTTGAAGCCCCGGGCCTCCAGTTCGGGACGCACTTTGGTCTTGTATTCGGGGTTATTGATGATGTCGTAGTATACCTCTGTGTCGCCGATGTTGTAGGCCTCGGAGAACAGATACCAGTTTAAGCCGTGGTGAAATTCCAGATCCGAAGCGATGCCGTCCAGTTTGCCGCCGATGCGTTTGTATTCTTTCAGAAAATCATTCATCCACTGGGCGGCCTTTTTCGCGCCGTCAGTCATATAGATGTGATCTGTGACCATCTCCGCAAGGTAGCGGCGTTCCACGGGGGTTATGTTGATGATCCGCATATTGGCATTGTCGGGATACTTGTCAAAGGTCTTCTTCAAGCTCTTGGCAATGTCCTCAATGGTGGTGCCGCCGTAACTGACGGTGACCTCATCTCCGTCGCGGGTGGCCCAGAAGTAGGGCTTTGACCAGATGTTCGGGAATTCTTCCGAATCCACAGAGTCCCAGTTGGAATAATAAAAAGGCTTTTTTTCCGCATCTGCGGCTTTCGCGTCTGCGCTGCACATAAAAACCGCAGACAAAAGCATCACAAAAGCCAAAAAGAATGTGATCATTCTCTTCATAACGAAAACTCCTTTCGCGCATAGGTGGTTTACATAAAACTGCACATCGGCTTTTTCTATATGCACTATAACCTACCACAAAATCACGCCAAAGTCAAGAAAAACCAAGGGTTTTGCCCCGATGGCGCAAAAGGACCCCCGGCCTTTCAGCCGGGGGTTTGTGGGTTTATTCAGCGTCGGTTTCGGGGGGTTCTGCCTCGGTTTCAGGGGTTTCGTCTGCTGCGGGTGCAGCGGCTTTCTTCTTGGCGGTGATCACCAGAGTCAGCGCCAGCGCGCAGCCGCAGAAGATGGCCACGGTGATGGTGAGCATACCCACGATCAGCAGGGTGTTGTCACCGTCTTCGCTGTCGCCAAACAGACCACCGTTGCCGCTGCCATCGTCGCCGGTGTCGTCACCTGCGTCGGGGACTTGGGTCTCAGTCTCTTCCAAAGTGATGGTCACGGACTTGCCGTCAGCCAGTTTTACTACGCCAGTGTTTACGGCGTCACTGCCGGGCAGCATCTCGATGGATGCAAGGGTCTGCTTGGTGCCATCGGAGTAGGTGGCTACCACATTGTAGATCTTGGTGGCATCGGATGCGTTCATCCAGGAAAGACGGTAAGCGGTGTTGGTGCTCTGAGCAGCGGTGGCGTCAGCAACCAGCATACCGGTGTCTGCGTTGTAAATCTCCAGATCGGTGGTAACGCCGGTGGCGTAGAGTTTGTAGTCATCAACGTGAAGGACGCCGGAGGCGAAATTCTCGGTGGAGATGCCGATCTTCTGCACCGGCAGGGTCAGGCTGGGGATCACCACATTCTCGGCCTTGTCCAGCAACTTGCCGCTGGCATCGTAAATGTAGTAATTGCACAGGATGTTGTCGGAATCCCGGAAGTCGAAGACGCGCTTCACCTTGTACTCGGTGTTGGCAGCCAGAGTGATGTTTTCAAATGCCTGATACTCGCCGATCTTGCCATAGTACAACTTGCCGTCAAAGATCCGGAAGCCGCCGTCGGTGTTCACGCCGGAGCCGGAGGTGGCGCTGAGCAGTTTCACTTCTGCATCGCCGGTGGGCAGGGAGTCGAGTTTGAAGGCCAGTTCCCAAACCTGCTGCTTGGCGTAGTTATCGCCGGCGGTGATGTACTCGGGTGTCTTTACATTGGACAAAAATGCGTTGCCCTTGATGACCATCTCTTTGTCCTTGCCGCTGACTTCCTGAATGGTAATGGTTGCATTATCCAGCGCCCAGGAGGTCCAGGTGTGGGAGTTTTTCAGGATCTTATAATCGAAGGTGGCGCCGGTCTCGTAGTTGTCAAACACCTCGTAGTATGCGGGGTATTCGGCATAACGGTCAGCGTCGTTGGTGACGATGGGCTTCACATCGGCAGGGGTCTCTACCCAGTAGCCGCAGGTGCCAACGGCAGAGATGTCGCCATCTTCAATGATGTTGCCCTTGGGGAAGGTGATGGTCTGGCCCTGAATGCGGAACACGACCTCATTTTCGTCTTCCTTCACAAGGAATTTCTTTCTGGAAACGCCGGTGGAGGTATCGGGGGTGATACGCCAGATGTTCCGGCCATTTGCGTACATACCGGAGATGACGAAGGAGTCATTCCAGTTGACGGGCATTACGATAGGCTCCCGGTCAGCGTAACCGGCCACCTTGTTCAGTTCTGTCAGGATCTCGGAAATGACCTGGATCTTGTACTCGTAATCTGCAGCGTTGCCCACTTCGCTCTCGATGACATAGCCGCCGAAGACGGGGTCAGCCAAACCGGCGTGGAGGAAACTCTCGGTGTAGTAGGCAGTGCCGGAAGAACCGCCGGGGCCGTTTGCACTGTGTTCCAGAGCCCAGTCATAGTAGGCAAAGTGGAAACCGATCTCCTTGCCCTGTTCCACTGCGATGGCGGTCACGTTCTTGGTGGTGTTGATCTCCCACAGGGCCATATTAAAGGCGTTCTTTTCGTAGATGGCATCGTTGTGAGAAACGGGCTTTCTGTAGTAGGTGTCAGACTCGGATTGCTGTACCCACTGTACGAAAGGCGCATAGTTATAGTAACTGTAGTTGGTCATGGTGCTGGAAGCAACGGTGTTACCGCCGATGTACATATCCTGACCGCTTTCGGGAACTTCTTTGTTCCAGGCGTAGGAGTCGCGGGTCAGCCAGTCGTCAAACAGCACATCGGGATAATACTTGACGGCAGGCTCATAGAACGCCTCTTCCAGATATTGTATATGCATATTGCTGACACAGACGTCCCAGATCTTCCTGGATTGGTCGTCACCGGAACCGGACTTGATGTTGTTCAGCTCGTTAAATTGCTTCTTCACGGCCTCGGGCATAGAGTCCAGAGGCTTGGCGGCAAATTTGAAGCCGCGCTCTTCCAGCATAGGACGGAGTCTGGTCAGATAAGCGGGGTGATTGATGATGTCGTTGTAGACTTCGGTCTCACCTGCGCTATAGGCGTTGGCCAGGTATTGGGCGTAGCCGTAAATGTACTCGAAGTCGGAGTGGATCTCGTCCAACTTGCCGCCGATACGGCTGTACTCGGCAAGGAATTCATCCATCCATGCAGCCATTTTCTTTGAACTTTCGTCAAAGAAGAGTTTGGCTTCCGGCTGCTCGTTCATAAAACGGACTTGCAGCGCTCTGACATTCATAATGCGCATACCGGAGCCGTCGGGGATCTCATCCATGGCTTCTTTCATAGCCTGGGCAACGCCCTCAATAGTGCTTTTGCCGCCATAGGAAACGGTTACTTCGTCCCCATCACGGACGGCCCAAAGGTAGGGCTTGGAATAGATACCAGGGAATTCGTCCTGGTCAACAGTACCCCAGTTGGAAAAATAGAAGGGTTTCTTTTCGACTTCTGCAGCATTTGCATCCACCTTGCACATCAAAACGGTGGCCAGCAGCATCACAGAAACCAGAATCAGTGAGAATGCTCTTTTCATGATCGATCTTTCTCCTTTTTCTTGTTTGGGTCTTCCTTTTTGCACAAAAGCCAGGCGAGTCGCCCGGTCAAAAATAACCTAACACATATCCTTTTGAAAGTCAAGATAAAACAAGCACAATTTTTATTTTTCCAAAGACGGAAACGGAGAAAAAAACCGCAAAAAACTCCCCGGCAGTTTGTACAGCCGGGGAGTCGTTACGGATTTGACGGTTATTCGGTTTCGGGGGCTTCTTCTGCGGGTTCGTCCTCGTCATCGGGTTTTGCGGTCTTTTTGCCGGTAATGATCAAAGAGCCTACAACGCAGCCGATCAGTACAACGGACAGAACGATAATGGTGATCATCCAGGGAATGTAAGCGGAGTAGTCGCCGCCTTCGCCGGTCAGCAGATCGCCGATGGAACTGCCGCCCTGGTTGTTATTGCCGGCGTTGTCGCCGCCCTGGTTGGTGTCGCCCTGGTTGTCGCCGCCCTCAACGGCCACTTCTTCAATGGAGAAGGTGGCGGACTTGCCATCCAACTTGACGATCTTGGTGTTCACGCCGTCGCTGCCGGGTGCCATGGTGACGGTCTCAAGGATCTCCTTGGTGCCGTCGGCGTAGGTGGCGATCACATTGAAAGTCTTGGTGGCGCCGGAGGCGTTCATCCAGGAAAGACGGTAAGCGGTGTCGGTGTCACGGGCTGCGGTCGCGTCCTTTACGATGATACCGGTGGCGGCATCGTAAACTTCAAAGTCAGCGGTGTAGCCCAGCACGGACAGTTTGTAATCGTCTAGATACAAGGTGTTGGAACCAAAATTCTCGGTGGAAAGGCCGATCTTCTCGATGGGCAGGCTGAAGGGAGTGATCTTCACATCTTCTGCCTTGTCAAGCAAGTTGCCTTCTGCATCATAAACATAGTAGCAGCCGGTGAAACTGTCGGGATCGGAGAAGTTCAGGGTGCGCACCAGTTTGTACTCGGTGTTGGCAGCCAGGGTCACATTTTCAAATGTCACATAGTCGCCGGCAGTGCCGTATTGCAACTTACCGCCGGAAATGCAGAAACCGTCAGTTGCGTCATTGGTAGAGCCGGAAGTGGCATTGAGCAACTTGATGGTGGAATCGGCGGGGATTGCAGATGCGTTAAAGGTGATCTCCCACTGCTGCTGCTTGGCGTAGTTGTCGCCGGCAGTGATATACTGGGGGACCTTGTAGTTGTTCAAAAATGCGTTGCCATTGATGGCCAGCACTTTGTTCTTGGCGTTGGTCTTGTCTGTTTCCACGGTTACGGTAGCGTTGTCACGGAGCCAGATGTTCCAGGTGTGAGTGTGCTTGGTGTTCTGGTAGTCAAAGACCATACCGGACTCATAGGTATTGAAACTCTCGTAGTAAGCGGGGTACTTCTCGTAACGGTTTGCATCGTTGACGATGGTGGGCATCACATCAGCGGGGGTCTCTACCCAGTAGCCGCAGGTGCCGATGGCGGGAATGAAACTGTCTTCAATGATTGTGCCTTGGGGGAATGTGATGGTCTGGCCCTTGTTCTTAAAGACAATCTGGCCGTTATCGGTGCTGACTAAGAAGTTCTTCTTGGAAGCGCCGGTATTGGTGTCGGGGGTGATACGCCAGATGTTCCGGCCGTTTGCGTACATACCGGAAAGCAGGAAGGAGTCGTTCCAGTTGACGGGGGTCTCGATGGGCTTGCGGTCAGCATAACCGGCCACCCGGTTGATTTCTTTTAACAGTTCGGAAGCAATTTCAAGGCTGAAGTCAAACTCAACCTGAGAACCACATTCCTGGTCGTTGATGTAGCCGCTGAATTTGGCATCCAGCATGGCTGCGTGGTAGTAGGCCTCTGCGTGGTAGGCGGTGCCGGCGGAAGTGCCGTCGGTGGCCTTGCCGTAGTTCAGACCGTATTCGTAGTAAGCAAGGAGCACGTCGATCTTCTTGGTATCGGTTGCCGCATACATATTCTTGTAGGTGTTGACTTCCCACTTGAACATACCGAAGGGGTTGTTCTCGTAGATAGCGTCATTGAAAGATTCGGGGTGCAGATATTGGGTGTCGTTTTCACTCTTCACTACGAAGTTGGGCGCGTAGTTATAGGTGTTGTAGTTGGAGTAGTTACCGACCTTGGTGGTGTTGCCGCCCTTGTACATAGGTGTACCGGGAGAACCGGTCTCGGGCAGTTCTTTCATCCAGCCGTAGGAGTCGCGGGCCTGATAGTCTTCCAGAAATGCATCGGGGTAGTGCTTCTGCAGAGGTTCCCACAGAGCGGTGCGAATATATTCCCGGTACAGTTCGCGGACACAAGTGTCCCAAATGTAGCGAGACTCGGAGAAGTTAGTGCCGCCGATGTGGATGCCGTAAATTTCGCTTTGAATCTTCTTCAGCGCCTCGGGCATAGAGGCCAAAGGCTGATAGAAATTAAAGCCGCGCTCTTCCAACTTGGGGCGCAATTTGGTCGTATACTCGGGGTGGTTGACGATCCGGTAGTAAATTTCCTGGTCGCCGTTGTTGAATTCGCCCTGCAGATAACTGTACAGGCCCATATGGAACTCGGTATCGGAACTGATGCCGTCCAGTTTACCGCCGATGCGCTTGTATTCGGTGAGGAATTCGTCCAGCCATGCGGCCAGTTCAGCAGCGCCTGTGCCCATGAAGAGTTTTTCTTCTGCCTGTTGGGCCATAAAGTAGGCAGTCAGGCTAACGGTGTTCAGCACGCGGGTGTTGGAGTCGTCGGGATATGTATCGAAGTCTTCCTTGATAGCCTGGGCCATAGTTTCAATGGTGCGGCCACTGCTCTTCATACCGGAGTAGGAGATGTTCAGTTCAGCACTTCCGGGAGGAATCCAGAAATAGGCCTTGGTGTAGATGTTGGGATATTTTTCCGAGTCTACATTGTCCCAGTTGGCCATATAAAACGGCTTTTTCTCCACTTCTGCCGCGCTCGCGTCGATACCGCTGGTCAAAACGGTGGCAAGCAACATCACAGAAACCAGAATCAAAGATAAAACTTTTTTCATTTTTGGTCTCGCTCCTTTGTGATTTTCGTCAATTTTGCATAAAACGGAACACTTGGTTTTTGTTGCAAATCAACAACTTTACAAGATACCGATAACATATCACACATTTTTTGAGAAGTCAAGAAAAACAAGATCGCCTGCAAAAAGGGCTGCGCCAAAAATCCAAAAAAATCCCGACCGAGGGGAATCGCTCGGTCGGGAAAGGGGGTATTATTCGGTTTGCGCTTGGGCGTCGTCTTCGTCCTGATTGGGGGCAGTTTCTGTCTTGATCTTGCCGGGGATCAGCAAAACCGCGATCACAAGTCCGATCAGCACCACAGCCAGACACAGAAGCACGACCAGAAGAACGGCATTGGACAGGCCCTTCTTGCCGGAAGAACCGTCGGAAGTGCCGTCGTCGGAAGATCCGCCGTCGGGAGCGCCGGTGTTGGTGTCTTCATCGGTGGTGGCAAGGGCTTCCACAGAAAGGGTGACGGATTTGCCGTCTGCCTTCACGATGCCCGTATCCACCGCGGCAGCGCCGGGCGCCATAGTAACGGTCTTGACCACTTGCTTTGTGCCGTCGGAGTAGGTGGCCACCACATTGTAAGATTGGGTGGTGCCGGAGGCGTTCATCCAACTAAACCGGTAAGCCACATCAAAGTTCTGCGCTGCGGTGGGGTCTTTCAGTTCAATGCCGGTGGCGGCGTTGTAAACTTCGAATGTGTAACCCAGGCCGGTGGCGTAGAGTTTATAGTCGTCCACATACAGGGTGTTGTTGCCGAAACTCTGGGTGGACAGGCCGATCTTCTGCACAGGCAGGGTCATAGTATCCACGGCCACATTTTCAGCCTTATCCAAAAGGTTGCCGCTGGCATCGTAAACATAGTAACTGCTGGTGAATGCGCCTTCGGTCCTGAAATCCAGGACCCGCTTTACGGTATACTCGGTGTTGGCGGCCAGCGTCACATTTTCAAATGCCTGATACTCGCCGACCTTACCGTAGTACAACTTGCCGTCAAAGATGCGGAAGCCGCCGTCGGTGCTGGTGCCGGAGCCGGAAGTGGCGTTGAGCAGTTTCGCTTCTGCATCGCCGGTGGGCAGGGCAGACAAACTGAAAGCGGTCTGCCAAACCTGCTGTTTGGCGTAATCGTCACCTGCGGTGATATACTCGGGCAGTTTCACGTTGCTTAAGAATACACTGCCGGTCAGCGCCAGCGCCTTGTCCTTGCCGTTTGCTTCTGCGATGGTGGCAGAAGCGCCTTCCCAGGCAAACACTTCCCAGGTGTGGGTGTACTGCGCGTTTTTGTAGTTGAAGTCAATGCCGGTCTCGTAGTTGTCAAATGCTTCTGCATACGCAGGGTTTTTCTCGAAACGGTCTTTATCATAAG
>JAFQDY010000098.1 GCA_017399325.1 Oscillospiraceae bacterium | reverse complement strand
CTCGTTACTTTTTTCGATAGATTTCCGGTATATCAAGCAGGTAGTCGGCAGACACCTTAAAAAATTGGCAAAAGGCCTTAATATCATCAATACCCGGCTCGCACTTGCCGCACTCAATATAGGAAATTTTCCGCTGGGTCATCTTGACCGCTTCACCAAGTTGGGTCTGATTAATGTCGCGGTCTTCCCGAAGGTTTCGTATCTTTTCGCCAAAGGACAGTTTCACAGAAATCACCTCGGTGTTATTTTACCTTAGATAGAAACTATCTATTGACAAATAGACAAAATTTGTCTATAATCTTTTTCAGAGGCGCTTATTTTTCAAAATTAGCGTACTAATTTTATATAAGAGGAGATTTTATTATGAGAAGAAAAGCATTAAAAACATTGTTCTTTATTATTGGTTTACTCGCAATCGGTGCTGCCATCGTAGTCATCCGTATGGATGCGGGTTTCTATGAATCCAACTATTCATACGGCGGTGATGCCTACACAGGAATTCAGAACGCCGCTGCACAAAGCGCCAACAACGTTATGTCTGTCGGAATCATGATTAGAACCGCTTTTTCTGCTCTGTTGGCAACTTGCGGCTTGGTAATCCTCGCTCTTGCAATTTGTATTAAGCCGAATGATCCCCCTGTATATGTTGCTGTTCAGCAAACCAATACCGTTGAAACCAATCAGGAAGATGATGCTTTGCAAAGTTAAACTCAACTTTACACAAAGAGGGAGCGATATAAATGAAGAAAGAACAGGCGTAGCCTTACCTAAGGGCAAATCCTACTTAATGAATGGCTCTGCTCTTTCGCGTAAAGCCGCCGAGCATGGCTATAAAATTACGGATATACGCGAAGAGCCGGTTATTGTGAAAACAGTATTTTTTAAAAAGAAGTGAGGTGTTATTATGAAAAAAGCAGTTGTATTCTCCATTGTTTGTTTGATTATCTTGTCTTTATTGGGTTGTTCTAACGCATCCAGCTCTACCAAGACACCATCATCAAACAATTCCTATGTCAAACCAACCCAGAAAACGCTTTCTACAAGTGAAAAAGAAGAGATTGCGGAACGTGAAGCACTTAAGATGCTGATAAAATATATGAAAGAATCTTATAAGGCTTCTACATTCGGCAAATACAATATAGACGCTACAAGAGTTAATGTGGGTTCCATTACAGAAGACCGCGATAACCACTTTTCTGTTTGTGGAACACTGTACTTATATGACAAATATGGCAGTCTAAAAGACACTGCAACCTTTGAAGGCACAGTTGACATAGATGATGATGGTTCCTATCACGCCTATTACCCCTCTATCAACATTGAGTAATATCTTTTCCCCTCCCCGGTTTGGGGAGGGGATTTTTGCGGACGGCCAACACCTCATCCGTCGCGGCGCAGCCGCGACACCTTCTCCTCAAGGAGAAGGCTTTCGGGGCGTCGAGGACGCCGCCCCTACAACAAATCTGTTAGCACAGGAGATTGCCGCGTCGGGCATTCGCCCTCCTCGCAATGGCGGAGGAATATATTCTAGGTTTTCGTAGGGGCGAGCATTGCTCGTCCGTTTATTTTTCTTAAGAAAGTACTGGAAATATCTGCGCGCTTGCGGTAGAATAGGGATATTACAGTTTTTGAAACGAGATGTAGATAAATGAAACGAAAAGAATTCTTGGCCGGTATGAAAGCCGGTATGCCGGTTTGCGTGGGATATTTCTCTGTCAGTTTTGGCTTTGGCGCTATGGCCATCGCTCAAGGTCTTACCATCTGGCAGGCGATCCTCATCTCCGCGTCCAATTTAACCAGCGCAGGCCAGTTTGCAGGTCTGACGGTGATCGCCGCAGGCGCGGCCATTCTGGAAATGATTCTGACCCAGGTGGTCATCAACAGCCGCTACGCCTTAATGAGCCTTGCGCTGGGCCAGCGGCTGGGACAAAATGTAGGCACGCTGAAACGCTTGGCAGTGGCATTTTTCAACACCGACGAAGTGTTTGCTTTGGGTATGTCCCGGGGCAAAAACCTCACCCCCGCCTTTTTTGTAGGTGCGGGAACGGTGGCAGCCATCGGCTGGACTTCCGGAACAGCCCTGGGTGCAGTGGCAGGCTCGCTGCTGCCTGTGTCCGTCAGAATGGCGCTGGGCGTGATGCTCTACGGTATGTTCATCGCCATCGTCGTACCCCAGACCCGAGAGGAAAAACCCATTTTGATCTCGGTGATCTTGGCGCTGATTTTCAGTTGCCTGTTCACTTGGGTACCTTACTTAAATCAGGTGTCCGGCGGTTTGGCGATCGTGATCTGCACGGTTTTGGCCGCCGCCCTGTGCGCCGCCTTGTTCCCCGTTCATGACGAGGAGGTGGCCCAATGATCTACATTTACATTTTGGTGATGGCCGTTACCACTTACCTGATCCGGGCGCTGCCCCTGACCATTTTCAAAAAGCCCATCAAAAACCGGTTTTTGAAGTCGTTTTTGCACTATGTGCCCACGGCCTGTCTGACGGCCATGACATTCCCCGCCATTTTGTACGCCACGGAACATATGATCAGCGGCGCGCTGGGTCTGGCGGTGGCGGTGGCGCTCTCTTTGTGGAAAAAGAGTTTGATCGTTGTGGCGGTTGCCAGTTGCGCCACGGTATTTATTGCAGAGTATTTGATTCGTTTGTTATAATCAATGCACAGGCCCCCTTGTGTAAAGGGGGCTGTCAGCCAAACAGGCTGACTGGGGATTGTTGCTATGAAAACAACCCCTCCGAGCGAAATCAAAGATTTCGCCCACCTCCCCTTACACAGGGGAGGCTTTGAGACACCACGCAAAAATTGAACCCCCGTCCGGTGGACGGGGGTTTGTTTTCATTTCACTTGAGGGAGCAAATTGCTTCGCTTTAACGCAGGGCGCAGCGCCAGATAGAAGATGGTTGCGGCGATCACCGCCACAACTGCGTTCACTGCAGTGGTCAGCGCGCCCATTTTTGCCCAGATCGTAGCAGCCTTCTGAGGCACACCCAGCACATAGGTCTTATAGAAATAGCCCACCACCGGATCTGCAACCATATTAAACACCATACCGCCGGCGCAACTAAGCACCGTGGCAACAGGCAGCGGAACTTTCCGCGGCTGATCCTTGCTCAGGTGGAATACCTTGTGGGCAAGCAGGCCGGTAATGAGACCGATGCACAGTTTCAGCACAAAGGTCTTGGGGGCAGAAGTAACATAGGCTGTGGTCAAGTCCGCAATGGTCATACCGATAGCGCCGGACATACCGCCCCAAAAACCGCCCAAAAACAACGCTGCCAATACGCAAAATACATTACCTAAGTGGAATGCGGTCTTTTCTGCACCCACCGGAATATCGATTTTGCAGTATGTAAAACCAATGTAGCAGAGCGCCGCAAACAGCGCCGCCATACACAATTTTCTTAAACCTTGGGATTCTTTCATATCTGCACCTCCCGGAAATCTTTAGTTGCATTATAGCACCTTCTGGCATTAAAACCAGTCCCAATTTTGTTTTGTAATATAAGGCCAGTTTTGGTAAACGATACCGCCTGCCGGATATCCGGCAGGCGGCCTTTTTCAGAACTGGGTGGGTTCGATATGCCAGATCTCTTCTGCATACTGGCGGATTGTGCGGTCCGAGGAGAACTTTGCGCCGCTGGCGATGTTCATCAGGCACTTCCGTCCGAACGCCAGGCGATCGGCATAGTCCCGGTTGGCCCGGAGTTTTGCCTCCAGATAGGATTCATAATCCATCAGCAGGAAGTAGTGGTCAGCCTTATGCCAGTGGGTGCCGTCAAGCAGGGCATGGCAGAGTTCTCTCTGCTCGTCGTCGGTGGGCACGGTGCCGTCCACCAAAGTATCGATGGCCCGGCGCAGGCGGGGATTGGCGTCGTAGATACCTCGGGCATAGTAGGAATCCCGGGCGGCGTTGATCTGTTCCACGGTCGCGCCGAAGATATAGTTGTTTTCCATACCGGCTTCTTTTACGATCTCTACGTTAGCGCCGTCCAAAGTACCCAATGTAACTGCGCCGTTGAGCATCAGTTTCATATTGCCGGTGCCGGAAGCCTCGGTGCCTGCAGGAGAGATCTGCTCAGAAATATCTGCCGCAGGAATGATGGACTCGGCATAAGAGCAGTTATAATTTTGCACGAAGACCACTTTCAGTTTGCCGTCCATTTCCGGATCATTGTTGATCATACGGGCGATCCGGTTGATATAGCGGATCACCGCCTTGGCCCGGGCATAGCCGGGGGCGGATTTTGCGCCGAACAGGTAGACTGTCGGATGGAAGTCCTGCAGGCTGCCGTCCTTAAGACGGAAGTAAATATCCACGATGGACAAAGCGTTCAGCAGTTGGCGCTTATACTCGTGCAAACGCTTGACCTGCACATCAAACAGGAAATCGGGGTTTAATTTCACGCCCTCTTTCTTGTAGATCAAACTGCACAACTGCTCTTTCTTCTGCCGCTTGACCGCATTGAACTGGCGGACCAGATCGTCGTCGATCATCGGCTTCAACTTATGCAGTTTGTCAAGGTCTTTCAGGAAATCGCCGCCGATGCGGTACTTCAGCAGTTGGGTCAGTTCCGGGTTACACAGACCCATCCAGCGACGGGGCGTGACACCGTTGGTCTTGTTCTGGAAACGGTCGGGGAAGGCTTCGTACCATTCCCGGAACACATCGTCCTTCAGGATCTGGGAGTGGATCTCCGCCACGCCGTTCACATAAGTGCCCACATATACGGACAGATTTGCCATATGGGCGGTATTATCCCGAACGATAAACAGGTTGGGGTGTTCGCTTTTCAGTTTTTCGTCAATGCGCCAAATGATATCCACAATCTCCGGCACAACGCTGCGGAGCAGATCCAGATTCCACTTCTCCAGCGCTTCGCCCATCACCGTATGGTTGGTGTAGGAGAATGTCTTTTGGGCGATCAGGAAACTCTGCTCAAAGTCCATACCCTCTTTCATTAGCAGCCGGATCAGTTCGGGAATGGACATAGCCGGGTGGGTGTCATTCAGCTGGACGCAGTAGTAGTCTGCAAAATGGCTCATATCTGTGCCGTGGGTGGTCTTATAGACCCGCAGCATATCCTGCAAGGAAGCAGAAGACAGCACATACTGCTGCTTGATACGCAGGCGCTTACCCTCCCAAGTGGAGTCGTTGGGATAAAGGACGCGGGTGATGTCCTCGGCCTTGTTCTTTTGCGCCAACGCCCGCAGGTAGTCCTGATCGTTGAAGGCGTTGAAGTCCAGTTCTTCTTCCGCTTCGCATTGCCACAGACGCAAAGTGCCGATATTCTGTGTGCCGTAACCGATGACAGGCACATCGTAAGGCACAGCCAGCACCGTATGGTCCGGGAACTGCACCTTTACGGTGTGGTTATACCGGCGGTAGGACCAGGGATCGCCGAATTTTGCCCAGTCGTCCGCATTCTCTTTCTGACTGCCGTCGGCATCGAAACTCTGCTTGAACAGACCGAATCTGTACCGCAGGCCGTAGCCGGACAGAGGAATGTCGGTGGTAGCGGCAGAGTCTAAGAAGCAGGCTGCCAGTCTGCCAAGGCCACCGTTGCCCAAAGCCGCGTCTTCCACATCTTCCAAGATGGCCAGATCCACGCCCCGCTGGGCAAACAGTTGCTTCATTTCGTCCAAAATACCCATATTGTAGAGGTTAGAATACACCAACCGGCCGATGAGATACTCGGCGGAAATATAATATGCCTTTCGCTGGGGCATACGGGTATGCTTAGCGTGATTCCAGTTGTCGGAAATGGCCATCATCACCGCTTCGCCCAGCGCTTCGTGCAGTTCCTGGGCGTTGGCCTCCCGCAAGGACACGTCGTAGGTATACTTCAGTTTGGCTTCCGTCCATTTTACAATATTCAAACAATTATAACCCATAATTCAGTCTCCGTTTCTTATATTGCCTTACTGTAAATCCTCAGCCAGCCGACCGTAGGTGGCGGTGAGTTCCCGGATCGTTTCTGCCGAAAGGCGATCCAGATAGGTTTTATCAGCCCGCCAGGTCCAGTTATCGCTGCTGCGGGTGCCGGGGAAATTCATCCGGGCATCTGCGCCCAAGGCAAGATAGTCCTGCATCTGGACCACCGCCAGTTCCGACACGCTGCTCATACACAAACGGATCATACCCCAAATGGGGTCAGACGCGCTCACATATTTTTTGGCAAAGGCTGCCGTCTTTTCGCCGGACTCAGCAAACCATTGCTTTAGCGGCATATTGTCGTGGGTGCCCGTGTAGCACACCGTGTTCTTCTCATAGGTGTGGGGCAGGTACTCATTGTTGCTGTCCGCATCAAAAGCAAACTCCAGCACTTTCATACCGGGGTAACCGGAATCCTGACGCAGTTTGTGGACATCTTCCGTCAAAAATCCCAAGTCCTCGGCGATCATAGGGGTATCCGGCAAGGCACTTTTGATCTTGCCGATAAAGTCCATACCGGGGCCTTTGAGCCACTGGCCGTTGCGGGCGTGTTCTGCGCCGAAAGGTACGGCATAGTAGCCGGCAAAGCCGCGGAAATGGTCGATGCGGATCATATCGTAACGGTTGGCAGCGCCTTTCAAGCGCTGCAGCCACCAACTGTAGCCGTCTTTTTTATGCAAGTCCCACAGATACAGAGGGTTTCCCCAAAGTTGGCCGTCTGCATTGAAATCGTCGGGAGGACATCCCGCCACCGCCACCGGCTGCAGGTCTTCGTCCAGCCAGAACCACTCGGCGTTGCTCCACACATCGGCAGAATCGTAGGGCACATAAATAGGTACATCGCCGATGATGAAAACGCCCTTGCTATGGGCATAGTCCCGCACAGCCTGCCATTGAGTATGGAATAAGTATTGCAGGAATTGGTAGAATTTGATCTCTTCTTTCAAAGCCTTTCTTGCCTGCCAGATGGCCTCCGGCTCCCGGCGTTTTAAGCCCTCTTCCCACTGAAACCATGGTTTGCCGCCGTTTTGGTTTTTCAGGGCCATAAACAAAGAGAAATCCGGCAACCAGTTGCTGTTTTCCCGGCCAAAAGCGTCCAACTTCTCCCAGTCAGCGAACCGGTCAAAGGCCCGCCGCAGGACGCTTAAGCGGTTTTCATAAAGCAAGCCGAAATCGACGCGGTTGGGGTTTTCGCCCCAGTGATACCCGGTGATCTCTTCGGTCTTCAAAAGGCCGTCTTCCACCAGCGTATCCAGATCGATCAGATAATGGTTGCCTGCATAGGTAGAACAGGACTGGTAGGGGGAATCGCCGTAACCGGTGGGGGTCAGCGGCAAAATCTGCCAATACTTCTGCCCGGCTTCCTTTAGAAAATCGATGAATTTATAGGACTCTTTGCCCAGCGTTCCCACGCCGTAGGGACTGGGCAGAGAGGTGATGTGCATCAAAATACCGCTTGCGCGCATAGGGTCTCTCCTTTTCATAAAACAGTGTATGCTGCCGGCCCCCGATGGTTCCTTTTCGGAAAAAAGTATGGGCAAAAAGCCATGCAAAAATACACTGTCCCATCATACAATACCTGTTTAGAGTAATCTGTTTTCGGCCCTTTGTCAAGAGAAACCGCAAAGGTTTCGCGAATTTCGACATTTTCGCGATTTTGCCGCATTTTTCACCTGAAAATGTGGTGAAAACGACAAAAAACAGGCCCGTAAAATGAGCCTGTTTTCTGATGTTTTTATAAAAAGAAATAGCCAAGTCCGCTATACATGGTCTTGCCGGCTTTTGCCCGGTCCAGAAATGTCCTCTGGAAGTCGTTGGCAGGCTTCAGTTCCGTTAAGGGAACGAACTGTTCGATGCCGAAAATGTGCCAATGCAAAGAAAATGTATTCACGCCGGTGAGCACCACCCGGAATATGTTCTGGAATTTCAGAATGTTGGTTTCCGGGGACAGGAATTCCTTCATTGCCGTATCCATCAGCCAGGAACTGCACATATACACCTTGAAATCCATATCCGCAAAGTGCTTGGCAAAAAATTCCTTTGCCTGGGCGATGGCGTCCGCCACCGCCTCGGGCGTCATTCTGCCGCCACCGGGAATGTGAATGGAAATGGCATCGTCACCCTTGGCAACGGCTTTTTCATGCTCTGCCAAAGACAGGGTGACCGGTTCAAAGATCAGACGGCCGTCACCGTCAAAGGTGTAGCCGGTCACCTGATTTTGGGTTGCTTCCAATGTGGGTTCAAAACATTCGCCTTCGTAGTCCCGGGCCGCCTGCCGACCGTCGGGCATATAGCGGAAGCCGGGCAGGGCCATAGGCAGGTCCGCCCCGTCGCTTTTGCGCCGGTAAATTTCAAAGGGGTAGTCAAAGGTGGCCGTTTCAAAGACCAGCCTACCCAAGGTATAGCGGTTGGGCTTCAGCATATTCACCGTGGCCATACGGTAATAGCCGTTAAAGCCGTATTTTCCGGTGATGGCCTTGTTTTTATTGATCTGGGTGCAGAAGATGTCCAGCGCCGTTTGCTTTTGCTTGGGGTCGATGCCGCGCCGGGCCAAAATTTCATCCATACGGGCATACCGGGCAAGGAAGATAGCCGCAAAAAGCATACCTTCTTCCCTGCCGTCGCACTCCGGCAGCCGGGCCACTTCCGCAGGGGTGTAGCGGCCGTTTTCGTAGATGTCGTTGTGGTAGGTCTCCGCCAACTGCAGCAGGTCGTCACGCTTACGCAAGAATTGCAGATATTCTCTCAGCGCGGCCTCCAATTCCTCGGAAAAGCCAAAGGCGGGCAGCTTGTCGCAAAGTCCTTTTAATGTGCAGATCAGTTCCATAAGCGATCTCCCGTTATTCCATAATGGCAAGCATTGTGTCAAGCACAGCGCCCAGTTCGCAGGGCGCTTCCGGCTGCATAGCCTTCAGCGGCAGCGCCTTGTACTCAGCAAAGATCCGGCTTCTTGCCGTCTCGAACTGCTCTGTGGGAAGGGGTTTGCCCTGCTTTTCGGCAAGGCACTGGCCGACCCACGCGCCAAATACCGCCGATTCCTTGATGTACACATACTTCACCGGCTCATAGGCGGCAGTGCGGCAGTAGTTATTCAGGATATTTTCTTTGAGGGCTTCCTCAAAGTAGGGGTTGACCTTCCGGTTTTTGCCCTGATCCTGCAAGGTGGCATACATCGAGTAGTCCTCGTGGCAGGAAAGTAGATCCGCAAAGGCAGCCAACAGTTTTTCGCAGTATGCCCACTTCTCCGTCACCGCCTCTGCAGAGGCGCGACCCTGCTCCCAACGGGCCAGCAGCGCGCAGGCCTCCATATAATCAATATGCAGCTTCTGGGTGATGGCAGAGCGCACCAGATCCACGCAATCCCGACGGGCAAACCGATCCTCCAAAATATCTTTCGGCAGCGTCTTCACCTGCTGAAGCAAAGTGACGATCTGGCCGTCGAAGGCCTTCTGCTCCTCAATTACCTTTTCCCAGCCGGAGATTGTCTTTTCCCGGTTTTCTGCGCCGAAATCGATCAGCTGCTGCAAGATCGCGTGCTTCAGCAGATGGAAAACGCAACTGGTCTGATGAATGGTGGACAGGTTGATCAGCGGCAAAAATGCGCGCCAAACAGTCCACATTTTCTCTTCGTTTGCGCCGTAGCGGTCGTGGCACAATTCCCGGGCCACCTGTGCCACGCTGCGGCCGTCGGGCCTCCACGCGTTTTTGCGGAAATACTCCAGCATCAGCGTGTCGCTGTGGGACATTTCCGGCCAGAAATCCATGCCCTTACAGAAGGGGTCGGCATCGGCTTGGGCGATTTTTTCGTTTAAGTATTCGTAGTCGCCGTGGGTGTGGCTTTGGGGCATATAGCCGTGGAAAATACCGAAGATCCAAGGGAATTTTCCCATAATATCCCAGTTGTCCATGGAACTTTTTTCGTGCTTCAGGTCGATGGTATAGTCCAGAATCAGGGTGTTTTTGGGGTCAAACAGCTTGACGATCTCCTTGACCTCGTCGGGCTTTAGCCGGAAGAAGAAATCCCAAGCGGCGATCAGTACCTTGGCATTGGGGTATTTGTCGTGGAAATGAGACAAAAACCGCTTATAGGCGAATTTTTTCAGTTCGATGTTCTTTTTCGGGTCGTCGCTGAATTTCCGCTCGGCCAGACCGATGGTATGGAACATATCCGGCCGGCCGTATTCCCGCACATGGGTCTCGGTGAGCTTAATATAGTTTTCTACATTTTTATCGTCGAAAATATCCCAGACCTGACCTGTCTGCTCGGAATAGGTGGTGCTTTGCTGGCTCATCAACCTGGGCTGCACCTTCTCCAGAAATTCCGTGGGGGTTCTGGAATACCAGTGGGTCATGGTTCCAAAATCCTCCGGGTGCAGAAGGTCGCAATCAAATGCGTAGGACAGCACTTTCTTGCGAAGCTCACCCCGGTATTGCAGCGACCAGGCGGTGGTGCGGTTATTATAGCCCTCGCCGGCATCCGGCTGCTTCTGATCCTCCGGGGGGTAGCTTACGATGTCCGGGAAGGCCTTTTGGAACAGATCGTCCATACCGATGCGGAGCATAAAGGTATTGAGTCTGGCTTTTACCACCCAATCGATCTCCTGCTTCCACACTTCCCAGTCCCAATGCTCCGCCTGAAAACGGTTCAGGCCCCGGTGGGCAAAGTAGCGAATGGCCCGGTACTCGAACCGGGGGCTTTCCACCACATACAGATTCGTAATATCCACGGTGTCCTTGTGGGGGATCACATCGCCGTCCCAGAAATAGTGGCAATCTGCCCTGCGCTCAAAGAAATCATAGACCGCATACAAGGTAGAGCGCCCTCTGCCGCCGCCCAAAAACAGCAAATTTCTGCCGTTATCCGCTTTGGAGATGATGCAGTAATCGTCTGTTCCGCTGCGAACGGGGAATCCGCCGTCTAACTTGGCAAAGGCAAACGGTTGCACCGCGTCGGTGCCGATGATGACCATATCTTCGGTATCGCTGGGGACGGTTTTAACAGGAATTTCTTTGCCCGTTACCTTTTTGTACATTTGGCAGAATATTGCCGCGGCCTTTTGGTATGGGGCACTGCCTGTTTTCGGCGCTAATACAAACATAGGTTTCCCTCCGGTCTTTTTGCTTACTTTATTGCAATTATACCATTGCCCATACGGGGCAGCAACACAAAATACAACAGAAAAAGTTGACTTTTCGCCACTTATGGTGGATTTTTAAAAAAGAAAAAACCTGCGGAAACAATTCCGCAGGTTTTTGTTAAGTAGTTTAGGCTTCCAGGTTGATACCGGTCTCCTTGTTGAACACATGGCAGTTGTGGCCGCCGAAGGTGAAAGTAACCTTGGTGCCGGACTTCATGCTGGCAACTTCTGCCTCGGTCATATCCATGGTGGATACGATGGCTACGATGTCCTTGCCGTAGGTGTTCAGGTGCAGGTGGACGGAAGAACCCATCAATTCGTGCACATCGATCTCGGAGTCAATACCGGTGTCGCCGACGATGATATGCTCGGGACGGACACCCAGAGTGATGTCCTGCTCTTCGACCTTGTTTGCAGCCAAAGCAGCCTGCTTCTCAGCGCTCAGTTCGACCTCGTGGCCGTGGAGGCTGACGACGTACTTGTCGTCCTTCTTCAGCAGTTTTGCATCAAACAGGTTCATCTGCGGTGCGCCGATGAAGGTTGCAACGAACAGGTTATAAGGATGGTTAAACACTTCCTGAGGTGTGCCGATCTGCTGGATGAAGCCGTCCTTCATAATAACGATACGGTCGCCCAAAGTCATAGCCTCAGTCTGGTCGTGGGTAACATAGATAAAGGTGGTGTTGATACGGCTGCGGAGTTTGATGATCTCAGCACGCATCTGGTTACGCAGTTTGGCGTCCAGGTTACTAAGAGGTTCGTCCATCAGGAAGACCTGAGGGTCACGGACGATGGCGCGGCCGATAGCCACGCGCTGACGCTGACCGCCGGACAGAGCCTTGGGCTTACGGTTCAAATACTCAGTGATCTCCAGGATCTCTGCGGCCTGCTTGACCTTCTTGTCGATCTCGCCCTTGGGAACTTTACGCAGTTTCAGAGCAAATGCCATGTTATCATACACGGTCATGTGGGGATACAGCGCGTAGTTCTGGAAAACCATGGCGATGTCGCGGTCCTTGGGGGCCACGTCATTGACCATCTTGTCACCGATCCACAGTTCGCCTTCGGTGATCTCTTCCAGACCTGCGACCATACGCAAAGTGGTGGACTTACCACAACCGGAAGGACCGACCAGAACGATGAATTCCTTATCAGCGATCTCCAGGTTGAACTGCTGAACTGCCACAACACCCTTTTCGGTGATCTGCAGGTTCGTCTTCTTGGAAATGCCTTCCTTCTCTCTGGCTCTCTTGGCTTTGCGCTCTTCGTCGCCGCTGTAGGGGTAGATCTTCATTACATCTTTCAGGGTTACAGTTGCCATACTTTTTGACTCTAAATGTACCGAGCCTTTCGCGTACATTCTTACATTCCGGAAAGCAAAATTCCGGGTGCATTACGACAGGTCTCCACACTGCCGCACCGTGAGTCAGACGGGGTTTTTCCTCCTTTTTTTTCGTCATAGACACTATTTTGTGGAGTAGAGCCTATGCGATGGGATGGTAATATAATATCACAATTATTGCAAGTAGCCAATTGTGATTTTTTACAGAACTTGGCTTGCGGTTTTGTCTAATTTGCTCGCATTTTTCACAATTTCCGGGGTTTACTGCAAACGGAAACTGCCGTCTGGAGAAATTTCCAGCCGGGCGTTGTAGAATACAGCCATCGCATCTGCCAGATACGCCACATCTTTCACGCCTGCGGTTTCATAGCAGGAGTGCATCGCCAGTTGGGGCAAACCGATGTCTGCGCTGAGCACCGCCACCTGGGACAAAGAGATATTGCCCAGGGTAGAGCCGCCGGCCATATCTCCCCGGTTGCAGTAGGTCTGTACCGGCACATTCGCCTTTTGGCACACCACCCGGAAGATGGCGGCAGACACGCCGTCGGTGGTGTAGCGCTGGTTGGCGTTGAACTTCAGCACCACGCCTTCGTTCATCACCGGCGCATTGGCAGCATCTGCCAGTTCCGGGTGGTTGGGATGGATGGCGTGAGCATTGTCTGCCGACACCAGGAACGACCGGCTGAGCATCTGACTTTGTTCCAAACGCAAACCATCGCAAATGCGGGAAATCGCGCTTGCCAGCAGATCGGACGCTGCGCCCTGCCGGGAAGAAGAACCCACTTCCTCGCTGTCAAATACGCACAGGACGGGAATATTTTCGGTTTCTTCTGCCTGCAAAAAACCCTGGGTACAAGCCCACGCGCACTCCAGATCATCCAACGCCGCCGCAGAAATGAACTCATTCTGCGCGCCCCAGACCGATGCCTTTTGCCGCACATACAAATACAGATCGTGGCCCAGGATCTTGCCGCCGGCCAAGGTTTCCAGTTCCTCTTTGAACTTGTCTGCAGATGCTTTGTCACCCAGCAGAGGAATGGTATCGGTTGCGGGATTCCACTTGTAGCCGTCGTTGGCGCTCCGGTTCATATGGATCGCCACATTGGGGATCAGCAGCAGATCCCGGTCAAAATCCACCAGACGGCTCTGGGCGCCGGTTTCCGTCTGTACCAAAACCCGTCCGGCCACGGACAGGGGTCTATCCAGCCAAGGGGCGATCAGCATACCGCCGTAACGCTCTGCACCCAATCGGGTATAAGCGCCGGTGAGGACGCCGTTTTCCTTTACCTTAAAACAAGGTCTGTCGGAATGGCTGGCGGTGATCATAAACCGCTTGGGCGCAGTTTGAGGCAGACGGAATGCCAAAATGGCGCTGCCGCCACGGATCAGGTAATATTTGCCGCCGGGGTTTAATTGCCAATCTTCGCCCTCGTTCAAAGGGGTGTAGCCGTCTGCAAGGAGCATCTTCTCCAAAGCCGCAACCCCGTGGTAGACACTGTGGGCGCTGTCTAAAAATTCCTTTAATCGTTCGATCATCGTCATATGATTCCTCCACAAATCGCCAAAAACGGCATCTTCGTCCCCCACGCCCTTTTTCGAGTAAATCCGGCAGGCGTTCGATGGGGAGAGTGCCGCTGCGGCGCTATTTTTCCCTGTTTTTAAGTTTACACGATTGTTACCATTCCGTCAACCGGGGAAGGAAATTTTATCCACAAGTCGAATGTTGTCGAATTGTTTGGAAATTACAGTTTTTTGTTGTTTTTTGTCCGTTTTTGTCGACAATTTGTTTTTATTTTTCCTTGCAAAAACCGCGTCCGTATGCTAAATTATATTTGTCGCAACGCGGTAGGACATCTACCACAGGGGAATATCTTCATAAGTCAGGAGAGGAAGTTATGGACAAAAACACCTCCGTAATCATTGCGGACAATTCAGAAGAATTTTGCAGCAGTCTTACCGCCGCCTTACATCAAAACTCCGGTTTCCACGTTTTGGACACCGCCAGCGACGGGGAACGGGCCATCGCTCTGGTGGCCGAGCGCAAGCCGGACATCCTGGTGCTGGATCTGATGCTGGCGAAAAAGGACGGCTTAAGCGTCCTGAAGGCGTTAAGCACTATGGAGCGCAAGCCCACCGTGTTGGCGACTTCCGGTTTTATTACCGATTATGTGGCTTCTGCGGCCGCCAATCTGGGCGTGCGGTATCTGATGCTCAAGCCCTGCGATATGAGCGCGCTGGTGGAACGGTTGGAGGAGATCCGCGGTGGGGAGAACCTGCGGATGCCTGCCGCCCGTCACCAAGGTCAGCAGAATATCGAAACTATGGTCACCAACATCATTCACGAGATCGGCGTGCCGGCCCACATCAAGGGCTATCAGTATCTCCGGGAAGCCATCATCATCGCCGTGGAGGATATGGATGTGATCAACGCCATCACCAAGATTTTGTATCCCCAGGTGGCCAAGACCTTCCAGACCACGCCTTCCCGGGTGGAACGGGCCATCCGCCACGCCATCGCGGTGGCTTGGGACAGAGGCGATTTGGACACTTTGCAGCGCTTCTTTGGATATACTGTCAGCAACACGAAGGGCAAGCCTACCAATAGCGAATTTATCGCCCTCATCGCCGATAAGCTGCAGCTGCAGATGCGCTCCGCCGGGGTGGCGTATTAAGAGGTCGCATATTAAGCGTTGCCTGTTGAAGTGTTGCCTATAAAACGGACAAAAACCAGCCACCTTGGGCAGTGCGCCATAGTGATAAATTGCCTAAAAAGGCGCGGATTTCCTCGATATTGCGTCAAAAATCCTGGCAATCCACCAAGGATTCCTGCGGTTT
>JAFQDY010000097.1 GCA_017399325.1 Oscillospiraceae bacterium | reverse complement strand
GTCGATACGGGTACGCATGGTGCGGAAGTTGGTCAGCATGCCGCCCAGCCAACGGGCGTTGACGTAGTAACCGCCGCAACGGGCAGCCTCTTCCTTGATAGCGTCCTGTGCCTGCTTCTTGGTGCCGACGAACAGGATGTTACCGCCATTTGCGGAAGTCTCACGGACGAAGTT
The DNA here is from genome assembly GCA_017399325.1 of Oscillospiraceae bacterium. Classification (GTDB taxonomy): domain Bacteria; phylum Bacillota; class Clostridia; order Oscillospirales; family Oscillospiraceae; genus Faecousia. The sequence continues at coordinate 2,226 of JAFQDY010000097.1, read as the reverse complement.
GTAGGCCTCTTCCAACTTCTTAACGGTCTTCTGCAGGTCAATGATGTAGATACCGTTACGCTCGGTGTAGATGTAGGTGGCCATTTTGGGATTCCAGCGGCGGGTCTGGTGACCGAAGTGCACGCCGGCTTCCAGCAGACTTTTCATAGATACGACAGACATGATTTTTTTACTCCTTTTGTTTTTCCTCCACCCCGTTCATCTCGCACTGCCCGTCCTTAAATAAGAACACGAGGGGGTACGATCACCGGGTGTGTGGCATTTAAATACTACGGAAAATTTTCCGTGCCGAATTATTATATAGGAAAATTTCCCGATTTGCAAGTATTTTTTCCAAATTTTTTCAAGAATATTCTAGGTTTTTACAACAAAAGACCGCCTTTTAGGCGGCCTTTAGAATAATAGGCGCGGTTTGCCCCGCAAAACCCGGCAATGATCCGGTTTGATGTCCACCAGGACGATGTCCGGGCCGATCCGGCAGATGCTGTTCCACGGGATCACATAGTCATCTCGCGGCGGCCCAAAACCGCCCAATTTACACCGTCCGGGCACAATGATGGCGTTTACTTCCCCATTGGGAAGCTCAATCAGCACATCCTGAATAAAGCCCAGCCGTCTTCCGTCGCTGATGCAGATGACCTCTTTGCAGAGCAGTTCCGTAAATTTGGCAGACATAGAAGACCCCCCATAGTTTTTGTAAAGACTATGCGGCTGCCGTTGACCTTATGACAAACTGAAGGATTTTCGCATGGATTTGATGGCGCTTTTTTCCAACCTGGACACCTGCGCCTGGGAGATACCCAAGGCGTTTGCTACCTCCATCTGGGTCTTTCCATCATAAAACCGCAGAAAGAGAATGTGCTTTTCTCTCGGGCCTAAGGCCCGGAAGGCAGACTGCAGACAGATCTGATCGATCCACGCGCCCTCTGTGTTCCGCGTATCTTTCACCTGATCCAGAATGGTTAAGGGGTCGCCACCTTCGGCGTAAACAGGGTCGTACAGGCTCACAGGAGCGCATACCGCATCCAAAGCCTCGGCCACGTCGCTTTCCGGCAGATCCAATTCCTTTGCCACTTCTGCGTTGGTGGGATCGCGGCCTAATGTGAGCACCAATTTTTCTTTGCATTGCAGCACCCGATAGGCCACATCACGCAGCGATCTTGAAACACGAATGGCAGAATTGTCCCGCAAATACCTGCGAACTTCGCCTGCGATCATAGGCACACCGTAAGTTGAGAATCGCAACCCCTTGGTGGGATCAAAATTTGCAATGGCTTTCATAAGGCCGATGCATCCCACCTGAAACAGGTCGTCGGGACTCTCGCCCCGTTTTTCAAATCGTTGGATAACGGACAGAACAAGACGCAGATTGCCTTCGATCAAAAGTTGCCGCGCATTGTCATCTCCGTTTTTTGCCTGCAGCAGCAGGCTGGCCATTTGGTCCTGGGTCAGTACTCTAAGACTGGCTGTGTTTACGCCGCACAATTCTACTTTCCCCTGCATACATCCTCCTGCAAAACAGTGATGTAAACAGTATTTCCGGCAGGAAAAAATTCATACAAAATGAAATTTGTGCAAAGTTACAAAAAAATTTGGCGCCCTGGCCGGAAAAGCCAAACTTTTTGATGGGGGAGGGGAAAATCGGCAACTTTTTGTGATTTTTTGCAGCAAAAAAGCGGTGTTTATAACGGAGACATAATCCCTTTTTTCAGTAGAAAATTTGCGTATATGCAACAGATTATTCACCCAGATTTGTCACAACCTTAGGGGAAAACATTGGAAAAATGGCTTGATAACCTTGAGTTTTCCACATTATCCACAGGTTTTTCCACAGATTGGGGAAATCATACGCCGTTTCAGGCACTATACATTTTGGTTGACATAAAGAATTATGACGGATTGTAGCAATTTTCAACTTTTTAATTTTCTACATTATGCCAATAGGTTTTTTTCGGTACAAAAATTCACCCTTGACAAACCGAAACAAAGGCACTTTTACGAAAATATTGAAAATAATAGCAAAATTTTTCAAAAAGGTATTGATTTTATGGGAAACCTCCGCTATAATTGGAGAGTGCTTGCGCATAGTACGAAACAGGAGGTGTAACAATGCCCAACATTAAGTCCTCTAAGAAGGATGTCATTTCTTCCAAGATCGCTTACGAGAAGAACAAGGCAAACAAGACTGCTCTGAAGACTGTCCTGAAGAAGTTTGATGCTGCTCTG
>JAFQDY010000096.1 GCA_017399325.1 Oscillospiraceae bacterium | reverse complement strand
GATGGTGCCGACCTTGGTCTTGTTGGGAGCGCCGGAACCCTTATCCAAACCGATTGCTTTCAGAACAAGCAGGGGGGTCGGAGGGGTCTTGGTGATAAAGGTGAAGCTGCGGTCTGCGTAAACAGTGATAACAACAGGGATCTTGTAGCCTTCCATAGACTGGGTACGGGCATTGAAATCCTTGATGAATGCAGCGATGTTGACACCGTGCTGACCCAGAGCGGGGCCAACAGGGGGGGATGCGGTAGCCTTTGCGGCAGGAATTTGCAATTTAATAATTCCGGTAACTTTCTGTGCCATAATAAGCACCTCCTGATTAAAATGTGGTAATATGCGAAATATCGCATTTCTTGCGGGGCTTGTACCCCTCCCACGGTCCTATCGGTCAATTTGCCCGATGGGTTATTGGGATATTAATTCCACCTGATCAAGTTCAAATTCGACAGGTGTTTCGCGGCCGAACATAGAAACCACTACGCTGACCGAGTTCTTTTCGACCTCCATGTCTTCCACCACACCGGTGAAGGAACTCAAAGGACCGTCGAGGATACGCACAGTGTCGCCAACAGCATAGTTGACAACGATCTCGCGCTTTTCAACGCCCATCTCGTAAACTTCATCCTCAGAGAGGGGGAAGGGGTCGCCACCGGATGCGCCAACGAAACCGGCCACGCCACGAACATTGCGGATCACATGCCATGTGTTGTCAGAATAGACCATCTTGACGAACACATAACCGGGGTACAGTTTCCGGTCATAAGTTTTGGTTACGCCGGCATCGGTGATCTCTGTTACGGTTTCCTGCGGAATGGCAACAGTAATGATCTGATTTTGCAGCCCACGGCTTTGGACAGTTTTTTCGATCGTAGCTTTTACGGTGTTTTCATATCCGGAGTAGGTATGGACAACATACCATTTTGCTGCGTCTGACATGTCTCGTCTCCTTACTTGATAGCATTGATAAGGGTATCAATACCAAAACGAGCGACGAAATCGAACAACCAGATAAATACGCCCACAACCAGTACGCAGGCCAGGACGATCAGGGTGTTCTTCACTAATTGTTGGGGAGTAGACCACACGACCTTCTTCAGTTCGCTGCGAAGCTCACGGAAGTATCTGCAGATACGACCCCAGGTTCTTGCGAAGATGTTTTGCTTTTTTGCATCTGCCATGTTGGGGCCTCCTTACTTGGTCTCGTTGTGAATGGTGTGCTTCTTGCAGAATCTGCAGTACTTCTTCATTTCGAGACGGTCGGGATCGTTCTTCTTGTTTTTCATGGTGTTGTAGTTTCTTTGCTTGCACTCAGAACATCTCAAAGTGACTTTTACGCGCATAACGGCACCTCCTTAAATAATTGCCTCCCTGTATCACCCCGGCTAGAGAAAGATTTAGGAAGCGGTTAACTACAAATTACCGCCCGAGGCTGAAAAATGGGCGCACAAAAAAAGCCCTCTTTTTCACAGGTAGATACATTCTAACACAGGGGGGTGTGGAAGTCAACAAATTTTTTCTTTATTTTTTGGGAATTTTGCTATATAATGGGTGTAAATTGAAAGCAAAAGGAGAATAACACCATGAAACGGATTATGGGTGTGGATTACGGTGATGCACGGACGGGAATTGCGGTCTCAGATCTGCTTTGCAGCATCGTCGGAACCACCACTGTCATTCATAGCAGAAACGCAGAAAAAACCATAGCGCAGATCAGCGCTATGGTTAAGGATTCGGATGTGGGAGAGATCGTTGTGGGCCTGCCCAAAAATATGGACGGAACAGAAGGCCCGCGGGCAGAACTTTGTCGCGGCTTTGCCCAGCAGTTGGAACAGGCAACAGGTCTGCCTGTCCGTTTGTGGGACGAACGGAGAACCACAGTGGAAGCCCATAACATCCTGTCCCAACATAACTATCACGGAAAAAAACGTAAGGACACCGTGGACGCAGTGGCGGCATCGTTGATTCTTGAGGGCTATTTGGCCTTCCGTGGCCGATAAAACAGTTCCCGCAGGCCGGTGAGCACCAACAGCCCGCCGAAGAATTTCTTTATGATGGCCGTGTCTGCCTTGACACCGATCGTTGCAGATAAAGCGGCAGCAACACACCCGCACAGGATGGCTGGCAGGATTTTCTTCAGTTTTACCCTGCCTTGTTTGCGGTGAAAAAGGGTTGCGGTGAGGGCACAGGGGAGAAAAAATAATAAATTGATGGTTCTGGCGTCTGCGTACTCCATTCCTGCGACCATCGTCAGCCAAAGCATCAATAGACTTCCGCCACCGACTCCCAAACCTGCCAAGAAACCCAATACGATGGCAATGGGGAACGCGATGTAATCTAGCATAGATACCGAATTCCTCCCCACAGGATCAATGCCCCCAGCATACGGTGCAGCCAAACGGTAGGGATCCGCTTGCCCCATAAACCTGCGGCCACACCGCCAACTGCGCCGCCCAACAGATAGGGAAGTACCTGCAGAAATGTATTGTTCCGGCTGCCGGAGAGCAGCAGCGAAACAACACAAACAGGCGCAATAATGGCAACGGAAGCAGGGAAGCGTTCCTGTTCGGAAATGCCTGCTTTTTTACCAAGCATAGGTACAAGCACCATACCGCCGCCTGCACCGAACAAACCGTTGATCAAACCGGCTGCAGCGCCGGCTAATGACAAAAAGAATCGATCACCCAATCAAAAACACCTCCTTTGGAAAGGTTTCCCTAAGGAGGTGTTTTTATACAAATACAGAAAACCCGGCGTCGCATCAGCAACGCCGGGTTCATATATAATATTACATTTCGGACATGATCAGATCCAGATTGAGCCGACGGGTGCTGCCCTCGGTCACTGTCATGGTCTTCAGGATTTCTTCGTGCCACTTTTCAATGTCCTCGGTACGCATATCTTCGGTGATCATATAGTCGCGGTAAGTCAGTTCGCCGTCGCCTACATAATACATAACATGGTAGCCGTATGGGCTCTCCACAACACCGGCATCATTTGCCTTGCGCTCGGGGTCGATGGCCCAGTTCTTGAAGGAATCCACATAGGGGGAGTTTGCGTGGATATCTTCAAACAGACCGCCGGTGGATGCGGAG
>JAFQDY010000095.1 GCA_017399325.1 Oscillospiraceae bacterium | reverse complement strand
GATCTCATCCAAACCGCCCAAGGGGATAATTTTCAATTTTTCAGCCAATGAGATTGTACTCCTTTCGAATTTTTGACACAACAAATCTGCAGCCGCAATGTTGTTGTTTCGGCCCTGAATCGCTCCACAACAAGCAAAAACGCCTGCAAAACTATTTCATAAGATATAAACGGCTATGCCCTTTTGACATAAGCCTTTTGCACGGGTCTGCTCACCTCGGTGCTGTTTAGAACAGTATAACACAGTTTGGGGTGATTGTATACATTTATTTTCCGAATTTTGCCTGAGAAAATGAAAAATGATGGTTGCGCCATTGGCAGGAATTTGCTATAATGAGATGCGTATAATAATATTTTGGAAAGTATTCGATTTTTTAAGGAGGAAGCGGCGTTGGATAAACGAATCAACAGATTGTTGCGGCCGGATATGGGGCTGTATTTTATCTTTCTGTTTGGCTTTGCCGTAGCCTCGGCGCTGATGCACCAATATGTGCTTGCCGGGGTTGAATTGGCGGCTTTGACACTGGGGTTGGTCGTGTATTTACTGCGCCGTGTCCACAGGAAGAAGCAACTGAAGCAATATATGGAAAAAGCCATCGACCAGCAAAGCGGTATTGCCGGTCAGCGTACGCCTTTTCCTATGGTGCTTTTGCGGCTTTCCGATGGGGGCATTGTATTTGCCAACGATAAGTTTATTCACCTGACAGGTTTCCATGATATTATGTCGGAGCGTGTCATTACAGATGTTTTGCCGGAATTTGACATCGGCTGGCTTTCCTCCGGCAAGAACGAATACCCCTACGATGTGCGCCTGATGAACCACCGATACCGGGTCTACGGTTCTGTCATTCACGCAGCCGACCCTGCGGAGATCCCCACAGGTGTGCTGTACTTCGTGGACTTAACAGAACTCTATCAGGTGCGGGATGAATATGTCCGTTCCCGTCCTGTGGTTTCCATCATTCTGATCGATAACTATGAAGAACTGACAAAGAATCTGTCTGAAGGCGCAATGTCCACCTTAAATGCCCGCATCAACGATGCCATCACCCAGTGGACGGAGGAATATCACGGCCTGCTTCGCCGATTGGAGCGCAACCGGTATGTCTTTGTTTTTGAAAAGAAAGATCTGAAACGGGCCATCGAGGACAAATTCTCCATCTTGGAGGATGTCCACGCCATCACAAGCCCCTCGGGCCTTGCCGCGTCCATTTCCTTTGGCATCGGCATTGAAGGCGAGACGTTTGAAGAGGGTTACCAATTTGCGGCGCTGGCCATTGAAATGGCATTAAGCCGTGGCGGCGACCAGGCGGTCATCAAAGACCGGGTGAACTTCAACTTCTACGGCGGCCGCAACAAAGAAGCGGAGCAGCGCAGCCGCGTCCGTTCCCGTGTGACCGCAAACTCTCTGATGGAACTGATCGATGAGAGCAGCCGCGTGCTGATCATGGGTCATAAGAATGCGGATCTGGACTCCATCGGCGCAGCGTTGGGCGTGTTCTGTATGTGCCGGAAAAAAGGCACGGAAGCCCATATCGTCATCGATCTGCAGAACAATATGGCTCCCGAATTTTTAGAGGAGATCCGCACTGTACCGGAATATGCCAACGCATTTATCTCCGGTCAGGATGCACTTCTTGTCAGCGATAACCGCACCACATTGGTGGTGGTGGATACCAACCGCCCCGACCAGGTGGAACACCCCGGACTTCTGGAGGCCATTCCCAAGATCTGCGTGATCGATCATCACCGCCGGGCAGCGGAATATATCAAGCCGGTGGTCGTAAATCTCCACGAACCCTATGCGTCTTCCGCATCGGAACTGGCAACGGAACTGCTGCAGTACGCGGTGGAGATGGACGATGTGCTGCCCATCGAGGCAAAAGCGCTGATGGCCGGCATCTTCCTGGATACCAAGAGTTTCAATGTGCGGACCGGCGAGCGTACTTTTGAAGCCGCGGCATTTCTGCGGCAACTGGGCGCTGACACCGTGGAAGTGAAGAAACTGCTGCAGAACGACTTCCAGGACACCATTGAAAAGCATCAGATCATCAAGTCGGCCCGGCTGTATCGGGAAGAGATCGCCATTGCAGCGCTGAACAACCCCACAACCCGGGTGCTGGCCTCTCAGGCGGCAGATGAACTGCTGAACATCTCCGGCATTACAGCATCCTTTGTGCTGTATCCCGACGGGGAGAAGATATTCATTTCTGCCCGTTCCATCGGTGAAGCCAATGTGCAGGTGATCCTGGAGCCGCTGGGCGGTGGCGGCAATACCGCAACGGCCGGCGCGCAGATCGCAGGCAGTACCATCAAAGAGGTGCTGGACAGTCTGGTTGCCTCTATCGATAAATTCTACGAAGAATAAGGAGAACGAATATGAAAGTAATTTTACTGCAGGATGTAAAAGGCAAGGGCAAAAAGGGCCAGATGCTTGAAATTTCCGACGGTTACGCAAGAAATTTCCTGTTGCCCAAGAAAATGGCCATTGAGGCTACCCCCGATGCCATCAATACCATGCGTATGAACGATAAAGCCGCTGCGGAAAGAGCAGCAAAAGAGCGGGCTGAGGCATTGGAGACTTCCAGGCGCCTGCGGGAAATGACCGTAACTGTTACCGCCAAGGGCGGCGGCGCAGGCAAACTGTTCGGTTCTGTTACCGCCCAGGAAATCGCCGATGCGTTGAAGGCCAGTTCCGGCATCACGCTGGATAAGCGAAAGATCGTAATGTCCGACCCCATCAAAAATGTGGGCACCTATACTGTCCAGTGCAAACTGGGTTATGAAATTACCGCTCCTTTGACCGTGAAGATTGAGGAAGCATAAAAAGAAACAAAAAACGGAAAGGAGATTTGCGCATGGAGGAACTGTTGACCCGGCAAGTGCCCCAATCGTTGGAAGCGGAACAGGCAGTCTTGGGTTCGATTTTGATTGACAGCCGTTGCGTAGCCGATGTGGTTGGCATTGTGCGTGCTGAGGATTTCTACCTGCAGCAGAATCAGGAGATCTACAAAGCCATTTATACCATGTTCAACTTCTCGCAGAGTATCGACCCGGTAACCGTATTGGAAAAAATGCGGGAAATGGGTGTCCATCACGACAACTCCCGGGACTATATTCAGCAACTGATGACCATCACCCCCACCGCTGCCAATGCGGTGCGCTATGCCAATATTGTAAAGGACAAGGCCCTTTTGCGGGGTTTGGCCGATGCTTCTGAGGAGATATCCCAAATGGCCCAGGCCCAAGTGGGCACCACAGGGGAAATCCTGGAAGCGGCAGAAAAGAAGATCTTTGACTTGCGGAAAGGCGAGCACGGTGACTCACTGGAACATATCGGTGTTACACTCCATAAGGTGTTCGACCGATTGACCGAACTGAGCCAGTCCGACTCCGCCATTCCCGGTATGTCCACCGGTATGCGGGATCTGGATAAAAAGACAAACGGCTTGAATAACTCCGACCTGATCCTGATCGCCGGCCGTCCCGCTATGGGTAAGTCTGCCTTTTCGCTGAACATCGCCTTGAATGTGGCGAAAAAGTACAATAAGACCGTGGCAATGTTTAACCTGGAAATGTCCCGGGAACAACTGGCTATGCGCCTTTTGGCCATTGAGAGTTTTGTGGACGGTCAGAAAATGGCCACCGGCAAACTTTCCGATGACGAGTGGAACAAGTTGAGTATGGCCTCTGTCAGTTTGAGTCAGACCGATATTCGCATTGACGATAACCCTTCCGTTACCGTGGCGGATATGAAAGCCAAGTGCCGCCGTGTGGAAAATCTGGGCCTGGTGATCATCGACTACCTGCAACTGATGAACGGCTCCGGTTACGGCAAAGGCGGCGATAACCGGGTAACGGTGGTCAGTGAAATTTCCCGTTCGCTGAAGATTATGGCCAAAGAACTGAATGTGCCGGTGATCTGCCTGAGCCAACTTTCCCGTGGCCCGGAAAGCCGTACGGACAAGCGTCCCATGCTTTCCGACCTGCGTGAATCCGGTGCTATCGAGCAGGACGCAGACGTGGTCTTGTTCCTGTACCGTGACGAATATTATAACGAAAACACTGAGGATAAGGGCATTGCCGAATGTATCGTGGCCAAAAACCGCCACGGCGAAGTAGGCACTGTGAAACTCCAGTGGGTTCCTCAGTATCAGACATTTGCAGACCGGGAGTGGAAACGTGCTGAATAAACTGTGTGCCTTTATGGAGCGCTACCGGATGGTTCAGCCGGAAGATACTGTGGTATGCGCCGTTTCCGGCGGCGCCGATTCCATGGCGCTTCTGTGGGCAATGTACTTGCTGCGGGATAAACTGCAAGTCTGCATTTCCGCTGCCCATTTTAACCACGGCCTGCGCGGAGAGGAATCGGACAGGGACGAGGCATTCGTCCGCGATTTCTGCGCCGGATACGGGATCCCGTTTGTTTGCGGAAACGGACAGGTCGTACCCGGAAAGAAAGGTTTGGAAGCGGCGGCAAGAGAGGCAAGATACGCCTTTTTGCGCAGCCTGACCGGCAAGATCGCCACCGCCCATACTGCCGATGATAATGCAGAAACGGTGCTGATGCATCTGGTCCGGGGAACAGGTCTGAAAGGCCTTGGGGGCATCACGCCGGTAAACGGCAATTTGATCCGCCCCATGCTCTCAGTCACAAGAGATGAAGTGCTGGCGTTTTTGGAAGAATACAACATCCCTTATGTGGAAGACAGTACCAATGCGGAAGATGGATTCTTGCGAAACCGCCTGCGGCATAATGTGATGCCGTTGCTGAAACAGGAAAACCCCGCGCTTGCGGAAAATCTTTCCGCGACGGCATTGCGCCTGCGGGAAGACGAAGGCGCGTTGGAATCGGCAGCCAATGACGCGCAAACAAAGGATGTGTCCGCGCTTCGGAAACTGCCCTCTGCGATCCGCAGCCGGGTCTTGTCGCAGATCTTGTTTGATGCGGGCGTGAAAGAGCCGGAATCGGCCCACATTTTCGCATTGGAAAAACTGGTTTTTTCCCAAAAGCCCTCGGCAAAAGCCGATTTCCCCGGCGGTATTACCGTCACAAGGAATTATGACACATTGGAAGTGCTGACAGAGAGCGCGGAACTGGAAATGCAGGAATTGCCCTGCCCGGGCGTTATCAACCTGCCGGGCGCGCAGATCACCTGCAGACCTAACGCAGGGGAGAAGAACACGACGACTTCTTTTGCTGTTGTCCCCAAGGGCAAGATCATAGTGCGTTCCCGGGTATCCGGCGATGCTATGCGTCTGTCCGGCGGCACAAAAACATTAAAAAAACTGTTTACCGACAGAAAAATTCCGGCCGCCCAACGGCGGGCCGTCCCTGTGATCGCGGATGACGACGGAGTTTTGGGCGTGGTCGGCATCGGCGGAAACTTGGACAGGCTTTCAGACGATACGCAAGCCGTCAGAATTGAAATAAAACATCAATAATGGAAAAGATATAAAGGGAGGACATTATTGTGGAAAAGGATATTCAAAAAGTACTTCTCACAGAAAAGCAGATTCAGGCCAAAGTGCAGGAATTTGCCGAAATTCTATCTGAGGAATACAAGGACAAAGACCCGATTTTTGTGGGCGTGCTGAAAGGCGTTGTGATCTTCTTTGCGGACGTGGTGCGCAAAGTGGACATCCCCTGCCAGATCGATTTTATGTGCATTTCCTCTTACGGCGGCACCAGCACCACCGGCAGCATCGCGGTAAAAAAGGACCTTTCTGCCGATATTGAAGGCCGCCATGTGGTGATTTTGGAGGATATCTATGACACCGGCAATTCTTTGGAGTTTGTTTACAACCACCTGATGGCGAAAAAACCTGCCTCTTTGAAGATCTGCACCCTGCTTGACAAGCCGGAACGCCGCAGACCGGGCGTTACCCTCAAGCCGGAATATGTGGGCTTTACCATTCCCAATGAATTCGTGGTTGGCTATGGCCTGGACTTCAACGAGCATTACCGCAACCTGCCTTACATAGGCGTGTTGAAGCCGGAAGTTTACGAAAAATAAGGAGAATTTCATATTTTGAAAAAACGCAGAACCATTACGGTCGTCCTGTATGTGGCGATTTTGGCGTTGGCTTTTTCCTGGATGCTGGGCCTGTTCGGCCCTAGAATGGACGATATTGCCTATTCGGAGGTAATCGCGCTGTTCGAGCAGGAACAGGTCAAAAGTTTTGTGGTAGACGGAGAGATTATGGAACTTCGTCTGCACACGCCCTATGAAGAAAAATATACGCTGGTAACGAAACTGGCAGACCCGGAGGGTTTCCGGCAGGATATGTGGGCCACCTTGCAGGCCCAGTCCCAGTCCGGCGTGCTGGAAAGTTACCACTTTATTGCCGGCGAGGGCCTGTCCCCCTACGATTTTATTCTGCCTGTGATCTTGGCGGGATTGGTGCTTTTGGCGGTGTGGATGTTCATTATGGGCCGGGCCAACCAAAATAACCCTATGGCCAATTTCGGTAAGGCCCGCACAGGCCACGGCCAGCCCAGCGGCAAGAAGATCACATTTGCCGATGTGGCGGGTGTGGACGAAGAAAAAGCAGAATTGCAGGAAGTGGTAGATTTCCTGCGCAACCCCAAGAAATTTACGGATATGGGTGCCAAGATCCCCCACGGCATTCTGCTTGCCGGCGCGCCCGGTACCGGTAAGACCATGCTTGCCAAGGCCGTGGCAGGGGAAGCGGATGTGCAATTCCTCTCCATCTCCGGTTCGGATTTTATGGAGATGTATGTGGGCGTGGGCGCAAGTCGTGTCAGAGACCTGTTTGCCCAAGCCAAGCGGATCGCACCGGCCATTATCTTCATCGATG
>JAFQDY010000094.1 GCA_017399325.1 Oscillospiraceae bacterium | reverse complement strand
TTTTGTTACTGTATTCCATATGAATGTGGACGGCGTTGCTTTGGCTACGACCCTTTCTCAGGGCGTTGCTGCCGTTTTAGTAACGCGGGCGCTGATGAAACGCACCGATGCCTGCCGTTTAATACTGAAAAAGGTTCGTTTCTACAAAAAGCAACTGTTAAAGATCATTCGCATCGGTCTGCCTGCGGGCATACAGGGTTCTATGTTCTCCATCTCAAATGTGATCATCCAGTCCTCTGTGAATTCCTTTAACTCGGATGCGATCATGTCAGGAAACGGCGCCGCGTCCAATCTGGAAGGCTTTGTATTCGTTGTTATGAACAGCCTGCACCAGACTGCGGTCAACTACATCGGGCAAAATGCAGGTGCCCACAGATTTGATCGAATCAAGAAGATCTATGTGACTTGTCTTGGTTATGTGGCCATTGCAGGTGCTGCAGCAAGTCTCTCCATTTTGCTGTTTGGCCGACAACTGCTTTCCGTTTACATTACAGATTCGCAGGAAGCCATCGACTACGGACTTGTGCGTTTAACATACGTTATGCTGCCCTATTTCCTATGCGGCCTTATGGACGTTTCAACCGGCGCGTTACGGGGTCTTGGCTCATCGTTTGTCCCAATGGTTATTACCGTTTTGGGTGTATGCGGTATCCGAATTGCCTGGATATATACGATTTTCCAGATCCCGCAGTATCACACACCGGAGTGTTTGTATCTGTCATACTTTATTTCTTGGGCAACCACATTTATCGTGCAAACAGTTGCCTTTACAATCGTCTATAAAAAGAAAGCCAGCGCCGACAGGCTGTGGTTGTCGCAACAGAACACAAGGAGAGTACTATGAATATCTTAATTTGTAATGTAGGCAGCACCTCGCTGAAATATCAATTGTTTGATATGGACGCAGGCGAAAAAGTGCTTTGTGCCGGCGGCGCAGAACGGGTCGGCACAGAAAGCAGCGTCTTCTACCACAAAAATTTCTTAACCGGCGATGCTATCCGTCAAGAGGAAGCCTTCCCTACCCATCGTGAGGCGATCTGCGTTATGCTGGAACAACTTCTCTGCGGCTGCATTGAATCTCTTTCCGAGATTTCTTGCGTTGGTTTCAAGGTGGTCCATGCAAAGGGCGTAACCGGCGTGCAATATTTGACAGAGGAAGTTCTGCGGGCAATGGCAGACTTCAACTCCGTGGCACCGGCTCACAATCCTCCCTATATTGCCGCAATCCGTCAATTCAAAAACTTAATGCCGGACACACCGATGATCGGTTCTTTTGAGACCGCATTTCACGCAAATATGCCCCCCGAGGCCTACCTCTACCCCATCCCTGTGGAACTGGGCAAAGCCCATAGCATCCGCCGTTACGGATTCCACGGTGCATCATTGGAATACCTGTCCACCTGGACCGCAAAGGAAATGGGTCGCGAGGACCTGAAACTGGTGTGCTGTCATTTGGGCGGCAGCGGCAGCCGGTGCGCAGTGAAGAACGGCGTCAGCATTGATACCACTATGGGTATGAGTCTGCAATGCGGTGTTCTGCAGAATAACCGCATCGGCGATATGGATCCCTATATCATTTTCCATTTGGTGGAAGAATGCGGTATGGAGTTAGGCGAAGTCAAGACTATGCTGCAAAGCAAAGGCGGTCTTTACGGTATGTCCGGCTTCGTTTCCAATGACCTGCGTGATATTCAGGCAGCGGCGGAAAACGGCAATGTGAATTGCCAAAACGCCATCAAAGCCTATGCGTACGGCATTAAGAAATATATCGGCGCGTACGCCGCCGCAATGGGTGGCGTAGATGCCGTCGTTTTCGGTGGCGGTATCGGCAGAAAGAGCGATTTGGTTCGGGCATTAAGTCTGGAAGGATTGGATTTCCTGGGCATCACCCTTGACGCAGACAAAAACCGCAACCCCGATGGCGGTGATGACATTTCTGCCGACGGAAGTCCGGTTCGCATTTATGTGGTGGATACCAACGAAGAAATCGTAGTTGCCAGAAAAGCAAAGGCACTTCTTGAGCAATAATTCTTATAGAATTACAAGCAAAGACGCAAGCGAATGTTCGCTTGCGTCTTTGCCTGTTTGCTTATTTATCGGACTGTAATCTCTATTGGTTCTTCCGCCGACCAAACGCTTGAATACGGTGGTGCTAACCACACCTCGTCATCAGGATAATTTTCCAAAGTAACAAACTCGTGGTAATATTGAATACTGCCATCTTTATTGATACGACTGATAATAAAATTGTGCTTATTGATGGTATATGAATTTCCCGCTGAATCATAAATCACATCGCCAAACAAACGGGGCATTTCGCCATCTTCGCCGGGCGTTACATGGAATTGTACAGTCCAATTATCCCCCTGTTTTTGCACATAGTACAGTTCTGCCCCTTCCGGAAGTTCACTGTGCTCTTTTGTTACCAGATTCAGGTAGGTCGGCTCTATATCCTTACGCAACCATTTTGCTCCGGTAATGACAAGTTTCAAATGTTCTGCTTCATAGAAATAGGTGCTGTCCGCCCGGTAGGATATCATCGATGCTGAATCCCCAGAACCGGTTGCGGAAACTCCATTCGTCACAGGGTCAAATCGCGATCCGTCATCTGTTTCAATATAGAAATCCAAATTCTTTAGCCATGCGGTGTTGTCGCTAGACTCCGAGATCTCCACTCTCAAATGGGTCGGGTATACTTCTATATTTGTTACTGTGATGTTCTGGCCGTCCAAAATCACCGTCTCATTCACCGGCAACACTTTTCCTGTGGCTGTAAACTGTGGGTCAAACGCCAGATCAAATTTCATTTCAACCAAATATTGTGGACCATCGGTTGATGCGCCTTGCGTTAAATTCGTATAAAAAGAATAAATGTTTAATATGCATTCTAATTTATCCGGCACATTTCCTTGCGTAAAATCAACCGTAGCCGACAACAGTTCCCCATTTTCTTTGCCAAAACTGCTGCTGTGCACATAATATGCCACATTTTCTTCATCGCAACTAATAGCGGTATTCGCCGCAAGGTAATCGTATTTATCAGAGTTTAACCGAAAGAAAATATTGACCTGTTTTTGATCTACGATCAGATATTCGATCTTCGCCGTAATCTCATTTTTTGTCTGCTCTAAATTGATCGTTTGTACATACTCATTTTCAACAGCAGTGGATAGGGATCGGGAGAAGGTTACCGCTTCTGCAAGTTGGCGTAACACAGGAACTTGCGCGCAAGCATTTGCAACCGACATTGACAAGTTGACCAACAAAACAAAAAACACAAGGCACGCAGCCAACCCACCCAATGGGCAGCCGATTAACTTGGCAGTTCGTTCTCTTTTCTTTTTAAATGCTCGATTCAGAGTATATTCTAACCCGGTTACCGGCTG
>JAFQDY010000093.1 GCA_017399325.1 Oscillospiraceae bacterium | reverse complement strand
CCGAAGAACTGAAAAAGCAGCAAAAGAAGGAAGAAGCGGCTTCTGCCGACCCCGAGATCGACGCTCTTGTTGCCGCTCGCACTCAGGCGAAGAAAGACAAAAACTACGCAGAGGCTGACCGTATCCGGGATGTTTTAAAGGAAATGGGTGTTGAAGTGATCGATACCCCCCAAGGCGTGAAATGGAGAAAAGTATGAAACTGCTGATTCTTGACGGAAACAGTGTAATAAACAGAGCCTTTTTTGGTGTGCGGCCCCTGACCACGCGTGAGGGGCTCTACACCCATGCAATTTACGGCTTTCTGAACATTCTGGAGCGTATAGAAAAAGAGGAACAGCCGGATGCAGTCTGCGTCTCCTTTGATCTGCACGGCCCCACATTCCGACATGAAAAATACGAGGGATATAAGGCAAATCGCCACGGTATGCCGGAAGAACTTGTCCAGCAAATGCCGCTGATGAAGCAGGTGCTGAAGGCTATGAACATTCCCATCTACGAGTGTCAGGGATGGGAAGCCGATGATGTGATCGGAACTGTTGGTCAAATTTGCAGCAATAACGGCTGGGAATGTGTGATCGTTACCGGCGACCGGGACAGTTTGCAACTGATCGACGATAATGTCCATGTAAAACTGGTGATCTCCAAGCCGGGTCAAACCACGGCCACCTTGTATGACAGAGCAAAATTCACGGAAGAATATGGCTTCGAACCCAAGAAAATGGTGGACTTAAAGGCACTGATGGGCGACAGTTCCGACAATATTCCCGGTGTTCCCGGTGTCGGCCCGAAAACCGCAACGGAACTGCTGCTGAAATTCGGCACTTTGGACGGCATCTATGAAAATCTTGACGATGAATCCATTCGCCCCAAACTGCGTGAGAAACTGGAATCCGGCAAGGACAGCGCCTATCTGTCCTACGATCTGGCTACGATTCGCTGCAACGCACCTATCGACTTTGCACCGGAAGACGCCATCGTGATGCCCTATAACAAGCCGGAACTGTATGCAATCTTCCAAAAACTGGAGTTTGTGAAACTGATCGACAGATACGGTTTGGCTGGCGCAGGTATTGCTGAAAAGCAACCGGAGAAGAAAATGGAGCAGTTGCCGAGCCTTTCCTGCCTGCCGGATATAGAAACCCAATGTGCCATTTATGTAGCACCCGACGGAACACTGGGTGTTGCGTGTAAAGAGGGCGTATGCGTTCTTACTCCTATGGAGGCACAGATGGGCGCATCTATTCCCAAAGGCGATCATATCGGCCACGATACCAAGTCGTTGATGCATATGTTGTCCGATATGGGTATTGCCTGGGACGGTTTGGCCTTTGATACGGCTCTTGCGGGCTATAATTTGAATCCCTCTGCATCGGATTACCCTGTATCCAAACTGGCTACCAATTATTTGGGCGTTACTGTGGATGATAACGATGCCGGCGCTTGCGCCCAGGCGTTGTGGAATTTGTATCCCATGTTGGATGCGGAATTGGAAAAGCAGGGGATGCAGGACCTTTACTACAACATCGAACTGCCCTTATGCAGAGTCCTGTACAAGATGGAATGTGTTGGTGTAGACATTGATTCTGCCCAACTGAAGGCCTTTGGCGAAATGCTTTCCCAGCGAATTTCCGATTGCGAAACACTGATCTTCAGTTATTCCAATGGCCCGTTCAACATCAATTCCACGAAGCAGTTGGGGGAACTTCTGTTTGAAAAACTGGGTCTGCCCCCTGTGAAGAAGACCAAGACCGGCTATTCAACCAATGCAGATGTGTTAGAGAAATTGAAGGGCAAGCACCCTATCGTCTCTGCGATTATGGACTACCGTATGCTCACAAAACTGAAGTCCACCTACGCCGACGGACTGATGCATGCCATCGGCGCTGACGGCAGAATCCACACCACATTCCAAAATTTGGTAACTGCCACCGGCCGCCTTTCCTCTACAGAACCCAACCTACAGAATATCCCTGTGCGTTCGGATCTGGGCGCAGAGATTCGCAAAATGTTTATTCCCAAGGCAGGTCATGTGCTGGTGGATGCGGACTACAGTCAGATCGAATTGCGTGTGCTGGCCCATATTGCAAATGACGAAACGATGTTGGAGGCATTCCGCAGTGGTATGGATATTCACACGGCCACGGCTTCGCAGGTATTCAATGTGCCTGCCGAGGATGTGACACCTCTACAGCGCCGTCACGCAAAGGCGGTCAACTTCGGCATTGTCTATGGCATTTCCGAGTTCTCTTTGGCAGAGGACATCGGTGTCAG
Organism: Oscillospiraceae bacterium; assembly: GCA_017399325.1. Taxonomy (GTDB): domain Bacteria; phylum Bacillota; class Clostridia; order Oscillospirales; family Oscillospiraceae; genus Faecousia. The sequence continues at coordinate 4,162 of JAFQDY010000093.1, read as the reverse complement.
CCGTTACGAAGCCAAGTCCTATATTGACAGTTATTTGGAAAACTACCGGGGCGTGAAGGCCTATATGAAAAAAGTGGTCGACGATGCCCGGGAAAACGGCTATACCCAAACCCTGTATGGCCGCCGCCGGTATATTCCTGAACTGAAAAGTTCTAATTTCAACATCAGACAGGGCGCGGAACGGATCGCGCTGAATACACCCATTCAGGGCAGCGCGGCAGACCTGATCAAACTGGCAATGATCCAGGTGGATAAGGCGCTTTCGGAACAATATCCGGAAGCAAGACTTCTTCTGCAGGTCCACGACGAATTGATCGTGGAATGTCCCAAGGAAATCGCGGAGGATGTTTCCCGCCTGATCAGCGAGAAAATGGAGCAGGTGGCGACGCTGCAAGTACCCCTTTTGGCAGAAGCCAAGTGGGGAAACAGTTGGTATGAGGCGAAATAAATGATTATCAGAAAAATGATTCCGTCCGATGTTGCAGCGATCGCGGAACTGGAAAAGGTCTGCTTTTCCGACCCATGGAGCGCAGATAGTATCGCATATGAACTGGTCAATCCGCTTTCTTATTGGCTCGTAGCGGAATTGGACGGTATTGTGGCGGGCTATGTGGGCTCACAGTCGGTTTTAGATGCGGCAGATATGATGAATATCGCGGTAGCGCCCAATTATCGAAAGCGTGGCATCGGACAGGCCCTTGTGAATGCGCTCACAGACTATTTGTCAAAAAACAATGTGATCGCGCTGCTGTTGGAGGTGCGCGTTTCCAATGGACCTGCGATTTCCATGTATGAGAAATTGGGTTTTCAGCAGGTTGGTAAACGGCCCAATTACTACAGAAATCCCCGTGAAGACGCGCTGATTCTAAGAAAGGAGTTGCGCAAGTGAATATTTTAGCAATCGAATCTTCCTGCGATGAGACTGCTGTTGCTATTGTAAAAGACGGCAGAGAAGTGCTCACCGATTGTATTGCATCTCAAGTGGATTTGCATCGGATCTACGGCGGCGTTGTGCCGGAAATTGCATCTAGAATGCACATTGAGGCTATCTATGCCCTTGCTGATCAGGCACTTGAAAAGGCGCAACTCACCCGCGACCAAATTGACGGAATTGCGGTTACCTATGCGCCTGGTTTGATTGGCGCTGTACTTGTAGGTGTGAATTTTGCCAAGGCGGTTGCAATGGCAACGAATAAGCCGTTGATCCCTGTTCACCACATTCGTGGTCATATTGCGGCCAACTACATTGCATATCCTGAATTAAAACCGCCTTTTCTGTGCCTTGTGGTATCCGGCGGACACACAATGATCGTGGATGTGCAGGATTACACCAAAATGGAGATTCTGGGTACGACGCTGGACGATGCGGCAGGTGAGTGCTTTGATAAAGTTGGTCGGGTGCTTGGAATGCCTTATCCCGGCGGCGCGGCATTGGACAAGGCTGCTTCAATGGGCGATGACAGTAAATACCCGTTACCGCGACCGAATCCCGGCGCCAATCCATACGATATGAGTTTCTCGGGCCTGAAAACGGCTACGCTGAATTTGATCCACCACGCCGAGCAGGTAGAGGAGACGATAGATACAAATAGCCTTTGCGCATCATTCTGCAAGGCAGTGTCCGATGCGCTGGTGCCCCGGGTCATAATGGCGCTGGAGCAAACCGGCTACAAGAAATTGGCCGTTGCAGGCGGCGTAGCGGCTAACTCCCGGATCCGGGCTGACATTTTATCTGCAGCCGCAGACCTCGGCGCAGAGGTGTATTTACCGCCCCTTTCTCTGTGTGGCGATAATGCCGCTATGATCGGTGCGCAGGGTTATTATGAGTTCTTAGCCGGAAATATCGCCGATATGAAACTCAATGCATACGCCACGAAGTCCATTCTGGGAGAAGCACTTTAATTGGAAAAATCGGATAAGAATGAATAAAAATAAGAGTATATTCATTCTGGATTTTTGTATATTTTGCAATTTATATGCAAATGTCGAAAAATAGCGCAAATTTCCGATTAAAACACAACTTTATCGATTCATTTTAGGCGTGGGTTGTGGACAAATCTGTGGAGTGTGTGAATAACTGGGTGCATATGTATCGATTTCGACCCTGTTTGACACAGAAGATCTGGTTTCCTTCGGGCATCTGGGTACATTTTGTAGCCGTTTGCCGATTGCTGCAAATAGGAAAATTTCGCATTCATTTGCGCATATTGCTACTACAGTTCGAAATTATGTTTGCATAAAAGTGCATATTTATCGAATTTATACACAAAATATTTTACTATGTTTAAAATTGTTACATCTCTGTCTGAATTGAATACGGAACAACTGCTTTCTGTTTATAAAGAGCATAGTTGGGACGAACAGGATTTTCTGTCCTACCTTCGTGAAGATTTCTTTCAGCAGCCCAATGCGGCTTATGTAGTTTGGATTGAGGGCGCAGAGTATAAATCCGCTGCCAGACTGGAACAATGGGTTGACGGTCTTCTGTTGCATTCCCTTGAAACGGCACCCGATGAACGAAGAAAGGGGTATGCTTATCGCCTTTTGGTTCATTTGCTGGATCATTTGAAAACAACGGATTGTAAGGTCGTTTATTCGCATATCAATAAGCAAAACAAAGCCTCGTTTGATCTGCATATAAAATGCGGATTTCAGATGTATGCGGATTTTGCCAGATACATTGACGGAACGGTAACACAAAACAGTTGTACAATGTGTTATCGATTATAAAAAATAGAAGTGCTGTTCAGCACTTCTATTTTTTATATTTGAATACTAGATATTCCATTGCCTGCCGGTAGCCGTCGATACCTTGACCTTTGATGGCCTTCTCGCAGGCAAGTCCTGCGTAGGAAATCTGACGGAAGGATTCTCTTGCGTCCACATCGGAAATGTGAACCTCAACTGCCGGAATGCCAACAGACTTCAATGCGTCCAAAATGGCAATGGATGTGTGGGTATAGGCGGCGGGATTGATCACAATGCCATCGGCGTTTCCAAATGCAGATTGAATTTTATCCACCAGATCACCTTCATGATTGGATTGGTACTGCTCAAATTCGACGCCTAATTCTGTTGCGGTGTCTTTAAGCAGGAATAATAGATCCTGAAAGGATTGTTTTCCGTAGATTCCCGGCTCCCGAATACCAAGCATATTGATATTCGGACCGTTCAACACAAGAATTTTCATATTACAACCATCCTTTCGCGATTTCTGCGGCGGCCTGTTGGGGCGTGCTGTCGTTTGTTATAACCATATCTGCGAAGCGTTCATACAGGGGTTTGCGGATAAAATACATTTCGTTTAATTTGCCGGATTGGGAAAGAGGCCGACCGTCTGTGGGAAGGGAAGAAATATCCCGCTTGATCCAGTAGATCGTACCGTTTTGATGCAGCAAAGAATGGTTTTCTCCTCTTGTTACACAACCGCCGCCTGTGGCAATCACCAGACCGGATTTCTGTCCGAATTGGGCCAGCGTTTCGGTTTCCAACTTGCGAAAATGTTCTTCACCGAACTTTGCGAAAATATCGGGAATCTGCATTCCGGAAGCGCGCTCGATTTCAGCATCCATATCCACAAATGTTTTGCCCGTTTCCTCTGCAAGCAGTTTACCGATGGTGGATTTTCCGCAACCGGGCATACCGATCAGCACGATATTCTCCATCTTCTTGCGTAACGCGCTATGCACATCAGCAATGACAGAGTCTGCAATTTGATTTCCTGTGAACCGTTCGGATGCTTCTTTTGCCTGTGCAACCAGCATCCAAAGCCCGTTTTCAACAGGAATGCCCATAGCCTCTGCATCCAACATCAGGCGTGTGCGGGCAGGATTATAGACAATGTCCAGTATCCCTTCCAATTTTGAGAATCCGGACAAATCTACAGGGGAATTGCCTGCGTTTGGATACATACCGACAGGCGTTGCATTGACAATGACTGCAGCATCGCTGTGCAGTTGAATGTTTTCATAATTGTTCTGGCCGGAACGGGAGATCACAACCACATCTGCGCCTGATTCCTGCAAAACAACAACCGCTGTTGCGGAAGCGCCGCCGCTGCCCAGTACAAGCACCTTCTTGCCGCTGACAGACAACCCTGTGCGTTTAAGCATCGACTGAAAACCGAAATAGTCGGTATTGTGCCCCAAAAGCGAACCGTCTT
>JAFQDY010000092.1 GCA_017399325.1 Oscillospiraceae bacterium | reverse complement strand
GAACGGTTTCCGCCATACCGATGGAGGCCAGGTCGCCGTCGCCCTGGTAGGTGAAGACGATGTTCTCCGGACGACTGCGCTTGATGCCGGTGACCACTGCAGGGGCTCTGCCGTGGGCGGCTTCAATCATATCGCAGGCAAAGTAATCATAGGCCATAACCGCGCAGCCAACCGGCGCAACACCAATAGTCTTGCCCTCGATGCCCAGTTCGTCGATGACTTCGGCAACCAAACGGTGGATAATGCCGTGGGGACAGCCGGGGCAGTAATGCAGAGGGATGTCAGTTAAAGATTTGGGTTTTTCAAATACAACTGCCATGATCAAAACTCTCCTTTCTGCGCCTTGCGGATGGATTCCAGCACCTGGTCGGGGCTGGGGATCATACCGCCGCTGCGGTTACACAGGGCAACCGGACGCCGGCACTGGGTATAGAGTTTAATATCTTCGATCATCTGACCCATACTCAGTTCCACGCTGATAAAGCCCTTGACCTTATCGGCAGCGGCCGCCATAGCCTTCTTGGGGAAGGGCCACAGGGTGATGGGACGGATCAGACCCACCTTAATGCCTTCGTTACGGGCCGCAACAACGGCATTTTTGGCAACGCGGGAAGCAATACCGAAGGCAACCACGCAATATTCTGCGTCGTCCATCATATATTCCTCCCACATGGGTTCGTTTTCTTCCACCACTTTATAGCGCTCGTAACGCTCAAAGTTCTTGACTTCCAGTTCGTCAGCCTTCAAGTACAGAGAGTTGACCACATTGTGCTTGCGCTTACCCTCGGTGCCGGTCAGCGCCCAAGGCTTCTCTACGGTTTCTACCTCTGCGTCTTCAAAGGAGATGGGCTCCATCATCTGACCGATGGTGCCGTCAGCCAAAATCATAGAAGTCATCAAATACTTGTCGGCCAAATTAAACCCCTTGATGGTCAGGCTTGCCATTTCCTGCACGGAAGCGGGCGCCAGAACGATCATTCTGTAGTCGCCGTGACCGCCGCCCTTGGTGGCCTGGAAATAGTCAGCCTGGGAAGGCTGAATGCCGCCCAGACCCGGGCCGCCACGCTGGACATTGACCACCAACGCAGGAATGTCCGAACCGGCAAGATAACTTAATCCTTCCGCCTTCAAAGAGATTCCGGGGCTGGAGGAAGAAGTCATCACGCGCACGCCGGCAGCGGCTGCGCCGTAGACCATATTGATAGATGCGATCTCGCTTTCAGCCTGCAGGAAAACGCCGCCGATCTTGGGCATTTTCTTTGCCATATAGGCTGCGATCTCCGTCTGGGGCGTGATGGGGTAACCGAAGTAATGACGGCAGCCGGCCCGAATGGCGGCTTCGGCAATGGCTTCGTTGCCCTTCATAAGTACTCTTTCTGCCATTTTTGCGCCTCCTTACTTCTCTACCTTAATGATGCAGTCCGGACACATAGTCGCGCAGAATGCGCAGCCGATGCACTTGTCGGGGTGCTCCATCACAGCAGGGGAATAGCCTTTCTTGTTGATCTTGTCTGCGGCGATGGTCAGACACCCTTTGGGACAGGCGTCCACGCACAGGCCGCAGCCTTTGCACCAGTCGGTGCGGAAGGTTACAGTTGCCATAGTTTCTCCTCCTTGGCGATCTTGTCATTATCCCCACAGAGGTCGGTTGCCCGGCTTCTGGGTAGGCAAATCGAAATATTTCTCCTGCAGTTGCAGGGGGATCACAGGGGTCAGTTTGCCTGCAAGGCCTGCCGCCACGGGTATTGCAGCCGTGTGGGCAAAAACAGGCAGACCGCTTATTTTGCTTAATGTTTCCATATAGGACACAGAATCCAGCACCGTTTCCGGTGTGGTCTCAGGGCCTAAATTGGCGTTGTTGATGATGTCGGTGAAACATAAGCCGCAGGCGGCTTCGATCTCTTTCATCACTTCCAGCGCTTCTTCCGGTGTTTTGGTCAGTGGCCGGTAGCAGTTGGCAACGAACACCATACGGTAATCGTTTTCCGCTTTGATGGCCGGTACATAACGGCCCAGCGCGTATGCGCCCCGGTCGTCGCCGCCGATGTCCATCACGCCGTAAATACTTTTGTCCTCCACCAGCCGGTAGGCCTCGGCCGGCAGCGCCGGCAGGTCCACATTGGAATTGGCAAACTGGGGGCAGATCAGCGTGACGCCCGCGTCGCGCAGAACTTTTTCACTGTCTGCGGTACGGAAGTAGGGGTTGACGATATCCAAATCTGCAATGCAGACCTGTTTGCCCTCCCCCGCCATTTTGATGGCATAGTTTACCGCGATATTGGTCTTGCCGCTGCCGTAATGGCCGGCAAAGAGAGTCAGTCGTTTATGTTCCATAGGTTCCTCCCAGGGCTTCCCCTTGAGGGGAAGCTGTCAAAAATCACAGATTTTTGACTGATGAGGTGTTTTTTCGTTCCACCTCATCCGTCAGCCTGTTCGGCTGACACCTTCTCCTCAAGGAGAAGGCTTTTTTACAACTGCTTACGAATGATTTTACCACTTACCGTTTTGGGCAGGGATTCCTTGAACTCCACGATACGGGGGTACTTGTAGGGCGCAGTTCTGGACTTGACATATTCCTGGATCTGCTTTTTCAGTTCGTCAGAACCCTGGAAGTCCTTCACCAGCACGATGGATGCCTTGACCACCTGTCCACGGACCTCATCGGGGGCGGCGGACACACCGCACTCCAGAACATAGGGCAGTTCCATAATGACATTTTCGATCTCGAACGGTCCGATCCGGTAACCGGAGGACTTGATCACGTCATCGGCGCGGCCCACATACCAGTAGAAGCCGTCTTCGTCTTTCCACGCCAGGTCGCCGGTGTGGTAGAAGCCGTCCCGCCAGGTCTCAGCGGTCACTTCTGCGTTGCCTTCGTAGGCATAGGCCAGACCACAGGGCAGGCCACCGGAAATATTGATACAAATTTCGCCGTTTTCACCGGGGGCAACTTCGTTGCCGTCGGCATCCAAAAGATGCACATCGTACAGGGGCACAGGCTTACCCATAGAGCCCAGTTTGTGGCTGTTGCCGTTCAAATTACCGATGATCAGGGTAGATTCGGACTGGCCGAAGCCCTCCAAAATGGGCAGGCCGGTGGCCTTTTGGAACTGGCGGTAAACCTCGGGGTTCAGCGCTTCACCGGCGGTGGATGCGTGTTCAATGCTGCTCAAATCGAAACGGCTGAGATCCTGCTTGGCCAGCATACGGTACATAGTAGGCGGCGCGCAGAATGTGGTGATATGGTACTTGGCAAACATGGGTAGGATCTTCTCCGCGTCGAAGCGGTCAAAGTCGTAGACGAAGATAGGTGCCTCACACAGCCACTGACCGTAGATCTTACCCCAGGCGGACTTGGCCCAGCCGGTATCGGAAATGGTCAGGTGCAGGCCGTCGGGATTGACCCGGTGCCAGTATTTTGCGGTAATGAAGTGGCCCAAAGGATATTTGTAGTTATGGGCCGCCAGTTTGGGGTAGCCGGAAGTGCCGGAAGTGAAGAACATCAGCATAGGATCAGAGCCGCAGGCGGTGTCTTCCGTCCGTTC
>JAFQDY010000091.1 GCA_017399325.1 Oscillospiraceae bacterium | reverse complement strand
TGAATCCCTCCGACATCGTCCGCGACTACGGCGCTGATACCCTGCGCCTGTACGAGATGTTCATGGGCCCGCTGGAGGTGTCCAAGCCTTGGTCTACCTCTGCTGTGGCGGGCGCACGTAAGTTCATCAACCGCGTGTGGAACTTCTTCACCGAGCCTACTAACATCATCGAAGAGGACGATGGCAAGCTGACCAAGATTTACCATCAGACCGTGAAGAAGGTCACCACTGACTTTGAGGCTTTGGGCTTCAATACCGCCATCGCCCAGATGATGGTCTTCGTCAACGAGGTCTATAAGAACGGCACCTGCCCCAGAGAGTATGCCGAAGGCTTCATCAAGATGATCTCCTGCATCATTCCCCATGTGGGCGAAGAAATCTGGCAGGCTATGGGCCACGACGATACCATCGCCTACGAGTGCTGGCCCACCTATGACGAGGAGAAGTGCAAGAACACAGAAGTCACCATCGCAGTTCAGGTCAACGGCAAAATGCGTGGCACCGTGGAAATGGACGCCGATCTGGATAACGATACCGTTCTTGCCAATGTTCTGGCCGATGATAGGATCAAAGCGTTCCTGGAAAAGAACGGCGGAAATATCATCAAGACCATCGTTGTTAAGAACAAACTGGTCAATTTGATCGTGAAATAAGCCGCAGATTCCAAAAATATGTCAAAAGGGAAGAAAACCTGCTTGACAAATGCAAAATTTAAGCATATAATAGTCGAGCCGATATGGCCCTGAAAGTGTCCAGGATTTAGCCGGACACCATCGGAGGGAGGGAAAACAATGTCTGAAATTCGCGTAAAGGAAAACGAAACTCTGGAAAGCGCTCTGCGTCGTTTTAAGCGTAGTTGTGCCAAGGAGGGCGTTATTGCCGAAGTGAAAAAGCGCGAGCATTACGTCAGCCCCAGCCTGAAGCGCAAGCAGAAGTCTGAAGCTGCCCGTAAGAACAAGAGAAAGTTCTATTAATATCCCTCTTGCTATGCTTGTAAAACCCCCACAGTTTGTGGGGGTCTCGTTTTTTTATTTCAGTAACTCCTGATAAAGGCCAACTGTTCCCCAAACGCCAAGTTTCATAGCCTTTTCCGCGAGGGCGGCTAAATCGTCTTTCGTTCTGTCCAATGTAAAAACGGCCCGGTCAGGGAAAACTTCCACATCGTAGTGACAACAGAGGTTTTCGTGATGTAGGAGCAGGTTTTCCGCAACTGAGGAAGGCAAAGCGGTTTTCCTGCACCCGGTTTCGGTTACTTCCATTTTGACGCTGCAGGGGGCGATCTCCAAATAAACACCCTGCTTCAGCCACTTGGAAATATGCTTTTCCAAAGAACGATCCGCAGGGGGTGGTGATAAAAAGACGGGACAGCCAAAGCCCTTTGCGTAAGCATCCGTAATGGCAACCGGGCAGGGGGTGCTCCGCAATATTTCCTGTGCCATAGCCTGCAGTTGCTCTGTTTTTTCACCTTGAAAATCCAACAAAACCGCCTTGACGGAAAAATCTTTAACCAAATCCCGCAACTGTTTTATAACCACCCCAGGGCTATGCCCGCAAACAGGCATACTGTCATCTAAAAGCAGCAAACTGTTTTCCGGTAAGCATCGGGGCAGATTGGACAACCCTTGGCCGGACGGTGAGAAGTGGCAGGACAGATAGGCCGCCTTTTTTGGAAGAAAATTCTCCATTTCCCGGGATGTCACCGCAAGATACACATTGGAAAACATAGACAAACCCCTCCGGTTGTGGTATACTATCGGTGTATTTTATGAAAGCAGGTTTCCCGATATGCGCTTTTCTCTGCTTCCCAACTTCATAACCGATGCGGTTACGGATTTGACCCCCGGTTTTTTGCAAGAACAAGGCGTCCGTCTGCTGATGCTGGATTTCGATAACACCATCGTGCCATACACCACAAACCACCCCACGGACGAAATGGCCGCGTGGCTTTCGAAGATGACAGAGTCCTCTGTTCGGTTGTGCGTGGTATCCAACAGCCACAACGACCGGGTGAAAATCTTTTGCAAAAACTACGGCCTTGATTGCATCACCCACGCAAAAAAACCTTTCTCAAAGGGTATTAAGCAGTGCCTTGAGCGCTATCAAATGCCGCCAAGGGCTTGCGCGTTGGCAGGGGACCAGATCTACACAGATGTTTTGGGCGCAAACTGCGCCGGCGTAAAGTCCATACTGGCAAAGGCCATCGACAATCATAATTTCTGGCTGAAAGCGCGCCACGTGCTGGAATTGCCATTTATATTTCTTGCGCGAAAAAGGAGAATACGTTATGAAAAATCTTGATAAATACCTGTCACTGCTCAATGACGAAGTGAACGGCCTGTTGCTGACCAGCCGCTACAGCCGCTATTACGGCGCAGAATTTGACATCGCCGAGGGCGTTGCCATTGTCAGCAAAAAAGGCTGCCGCTACTTCACCGACAGCCGCTACATTGAGATCGCCCAAAGATGTATCAAGGGCTTTGAAGTCATTATGACCGACCTTGCCCATCCCTTTACGTTGCTTCTGAACGAAGCCATTGCCGACTTCGGCATTACGGCATTGGGCTACGAGGAGAATTACCTGACCGTGGCGGAACTGAATACCTATGAAGAAAAACTGAATGTGAAAACCTTTATTGGTATGAACGACAAGATCAGCGGCTTCCGCACCACAAAGGAAGAATGGGAACTGGCCTATATGCGTAAGGCCCAGGACATTACCGACAAGTCTTTCAGTGAGATCCTTACCAAGATCAAAGCCGGTATGACCGAACGGGAACTGCAGGCGGAACTGATCTACTGTCTGTATAAAAACGGCGCAGACGGCCCTGCCTTTGATCCCATCGTGGTGTCCGGCCCCAATACCAGCCTGCCCCACGGCGTAGCAACCGACCGGGTGATCTGTGAAGGCGACTTTATCACCTTTGACTTCGGCGCCCTTTACAATGGCTACTGCGCCGATATGACCCGTACAGTTGCCGTTGGCTACGCCACCGACGAGATGAAAAAAGTCTACGACATCGTTTTGCAGGCCCAACTGGCTGGCATTGCCGCCACCCGCGCCGGTGTAACAGGCAAGCAGATCGATGCCGTTGCCAGAAAAGTTATCGTGGACGCCGGCTACGGCGAATACTTTGGCCACGGCTATGGCCACAGCCTGGGCCTGGAGATCCACGAAGCCCCCAATTGCAACCCCAGAGGGGAAACGGTGATGGAACCCGGCGTGATCGCTTCTGCCGAACCCGGCATCTATCTGCCCGGAAAATTTGGTGTCCGAATCGAGGATGTGGTGATTTTCACTGCCGACGGTTGCGAGAATATCACCCATAGCCCCAAAAATCTGATAATTGTATAAAAAATTTCCATTTCCCCTTGCAAAAAGCACAATAATCGGTTAAAATATACCAGTTAACATATTGTTATAAATTCGCCCCAAAAGGGCATACACTTAGGAGGATATATAAATGATTTCTGCAGGTGATATCAGAAACGGCGTAACCTTCGAATTGGACGGCAAGGTTATGCAGGTTATCGAATTCCAGCACGTGAAGCCCGGTAAGGGTGCTGCTTTTGTCCGCGTCAAGATGAGAAACGTCATCACCGGCGGCGTGACTGAAACCAGCCTGAACCCCTCTGCCAAGTTCCCCACCGCTTTCATTGAGAGAAAGAAGATGGAGTACTCTTATAACGACGGCGACCTGTACTACTTTATGGACGGCGAGACCTACGAACTGGTCCCCATCAACAAGGACGCTCTGGACGATTCCTTCGCTTTCGTCAAGGAGCAGGATATCTGCACCATTATGAGTTACAAGGGCAACGTGTTCGGCGTGGAAGTTCCTAACTTTGCTGACCTGGTGGTTACCGCTACCGAGCCCGGTTTTGCCGGCAACACCGCTACCAACACCTTGAAGCCCGCTACTTTGGAGACCGGCGCTGAGGTTAAGGTGCCCCTGTTCATCAACGAGGGCGACAAGATCCAGATCGACACCCGCACCGGCGAATATCTGGGCCGTTCCAAGGCTTAATTCTTACCCACAAGGAGAATTCTTATGACGAGTTCTGAAAAGGCCGCTTACCTGAAAGGCTTGATGGAAGGCTTGAATCTGGACACAGATAAGGCCGAAGGCAAACTGATCTCCGCAATGGTAGAACTGCTTGGCGATGTGACCAAGAAACTGACCGATGTGGAAAACACCACCATTGCCATTTCCGACGAGTTGGATGAGATCGAAGAAGATCTGGACGCCATCGAGGACTACATCCTGGACGAAGAGGATGACTACGACGAAGACGACTACGATGATTACGACGACTTCGACGATGAC
>JAFQDY010000090.1 GCA_017399325.1 Oscillospiraceae bacterium | reverse complement strand
GAAATATTCTTCGATATGGCTCAGCAGTTTGCGGGCGGCAAAGGAAAGGTAGCAGCCCTGCTTTGTAATGGCGGCAATGCGCCATTGTATGGTAGGCGTCAGGTCTACCACCGCAAAATCGTCCGTCAAATAGCGCGCAATAATGGGCGAAGGCAGCACCGCAACGCACAGTTCCTGGCGCACCATATCGAAAATGAAATTGGGCATAAAACTTTTGTATGCAATATTGGGCGTGAACCCCTCTTGGGTGCACAACTGGATAAATGCATCGTGGAGAATGGAACTGTCATTAAACAGAATGATCCGTTCCTCTTGCAGTTGCTGCAGGCAGATAGATTTGTGCTTGGCAAGCGGGTGCGTTTTGGGCACCAACAGCCGGCAGACATCCTGCGCCAAAGGCGAGATGGAAAAAGAAGACAGGTCAGGCACAGGAAGCATCACAAGACCCACATCCGCCTGTCCGGAACGAATGGCGGCGGCGGTCTTTTTGGAGCCGTCCTCATCCACGCTGATCTTGATATGGGGGTACTGTTGATGGAACGACAGCAAAAGCTTCGGGAAATAGGTGTCTAAGATAACACCGGGCAGGCTGATTTTTACATGGCCGCTTAAGCCCGACTTGATGTCGTCCACGCTGCGGCGCATATCCTGAAAATGGGACAAAAGGCTTTTCGCCTCTTTGTAAAATTGCGCGCCGGCATCGGTCAAGGAAAAGTGCTTGCTGCTTCGGACGATCAGCGTAACTTCCAGTTCCGTTTCCAGTTGCCGGACGGCCTTTGTCAGCATAGGCTGGGTCACATATAAGGCGTCGGCGGCCTTTGTAAAACTCTCGCATTCTACAATGGCAACATAGTATTTCAGGTGTTGAATATCCATAGTTTATCCCCTCTTGAACGGTCGGGTGTTGTTTGTTGAATTTTGGTGGTTTAAGTATAACTCCAGGTAATACTAGTATTCACAAAAGTGATTTCACTCTGTGTCGATTGGGTTTTATACTATAAGGTGGAGTATGTAAAAATACAGCAGAAAAAGGAGTACGAATATGACGAAAATAATGCGCGCTGGGGAAGCCATCTCCACCTTTATGAAGGACGGAGACACCGTTGCTTTTGGCGGTTTTGTGGGTTCTGCCCATGCAGAGGAATTGTCTGCAACCATCCAGCAACTGTACCTGGAAACGGGCTCTCCCTCTAATCTTACACTAATTTATGCGGCAGGTCAAGGGGATGGCAAAGAACGAGGCCTGAACCACCTGGGCGAGGAGGGTTTGGTGCGCAAAGTGATCGGCGGCCACTGGAACCTGTCCCCCAGACTGCAGAAGTTGGCGCTGGAGAATAAAATGGCAGCCTACAACCTTCCCCAGGGCGTGATCATCCACCTGTTCCGGGACATCGCAGCCGGAAAGCCCGGCGTCATCACCCATGTGGGTCTGGGCACATTTGTTGACCCCCGCCTGGAGGGCGGTAAACTCAACCAGAAAGCCGTCGAAGAAGGCGACATCGTGCAGGTGCTTACCATCAACGGGCAAGAAAAACTCTTCTATCCGTCCATGCCCATTCAGGTAGGTATTATCCGCGCTACCTATGCAGACACCCACGGCAACTGCACCATGCAGCGTGAGGGTACGATTTCCGAGACCATTGCTCTGGCCCAAGCGGTCAAGAACAGCGGCGGCCATGTGATCGTGCAGGTAGAAAATGTCGTAGAGTACGGCACTTTGGATACACGGCTGGTAAAACTGCCCAGCAACCTGGTGGACGCCATCGTGGTGGCAAAACCGGAAAATCATACGCAGACCTACGGTCAGCAGTATAATCCGGCATATTCCGGCGAGGTGCGGATCCCTGTGGAGGCCATTCCTCCCCTGCCCCTGGATGCCCGTAAAGTGGTGGCGCGGCGCGCTGCACAGGAACTGATCCCCGACGCTGTGGTGAATCTGGGTATCGGTATGCCCGAGTGCGTGGCTGCGGTTGCTGCAGAAGACGGCAAGGCCGATATGTTCTTAACAACGGAAGCCGGCACCAACGGCGGCGTTCCTGCAGGCGGATTGGACTTTGGCGTAGCCGTCAATCCCGACTGCATTATGGACTCCCCCACCCAATTCGATTTCTACGATGGCGGCGGCTTGGATATCGCATTCCTGGGTCTTGCCCAGATGGACAAGCACGGCAACATCAATGTCAGCAAGTTCGGTCCGAAAATTGCCGGCTGCGGCGGCTTCATCAACATTTCCCAAAACGCGAAAAAGGTGGTCTTCTGCGGAACCTTTACCGCAGGCGGCCTGAAGGAGCGTTTTGACGCCAATGGCGTTACGATCCTGGAAGAAGGTCGGACGAAGAAACTGGTCGATCAGGTCGAGCAGATCACATTCAGCGCAGCAACCGCAGTGAAGACCGGTCAGCCGGTCCTGTATGTTACCGAGCGGGCCGTTTTCGAACTGACTCCGGAAGGCGTTGTCCTGCGTGAGATCGCCCCCGGCATCGATCTGGAAAAAGATGTGCTTGCCCAGATGGATTTCCGTCCCATCATCAAGGATGTCAAACTGATGGACGCAAGTCTGTTTGTGGAATAAGAAGTAGAATAAGGAAAGGAAACGCAAGTTATGAGTAATGTAGAGTATCGTGCGGAAGGCGCTGTGGGTGTTGTGACCATCAACCGCCCCAAGGCGCTCAACGCCTTGAATTCGGAAGTACTGAACGATCTGCTCGCAGCATTTGACGGTATCGATCTGCAGCAGGTGCGGGCCGTGATCCTGACAGGTGCAGGCGAAAAGGCATTCGTGGCAGGCGCAGACATCGGTGAAATGAGCACTATGACCAAGGAAGAAGGCGAAGCCTTCGGCAAAACCGGCAATGCGGTTTTCCGCAAGATCGAGACCTTCCCCGTTCCGGTGATCGCCGCCATCAACGGCTTTGCTCTGGGCGGCGGCTGCGAACTTGCTTTGAGTTGTGATATTCGTATCTGCTCCGACAACGCCGTGTTCGGCCAGCCGGAAGTAGGCCTTGGTATCACACCGGGCTTTGGCGGCACCCAGAGATTGGCCCGGGCGATCTCCGTCAGCAAGGCTAAGGAAATGCTGTACACCGGCAAGAGCGTAAAGGCTGACGAGGCCTATCGCATCGGCCTGGTCAATTCCGTATATCCCCAGGCAGAACTGATGGAAGGTGCTATGAAGTTGGCCCAAACCATCGCCCGCAACGCACCCATCGCCGTTCGTCAGTGCAAGAAGGCCGTCAACGAAGGTCTGGATATGGACCTGGAGGCCGGTCTTGCCTTGGAAAGCAAACTCTTCGGCGATTGCTTTGAAACTCTGGACCAGCGCGAAGGTATGTCCGCTTTCCTGGAAAAGAGAAAAGGCGTTCAATTTGTCAACGGCTGATAATACATATTTGGAGAAAATACAGGGAGGAACAACAACATGGATTTTACGCTGAGCAAGCAACATGAAATGGCAAGAATGCTGTTTCGCGACTTTGCAGAGAAAGAGGTAAAGCCTCTGGCTGCGGAAACAGACGAGACCGAAGAATTCCCCAGAGCCAATGTGGAAAAGATGGGTAAACTGGGTTTCCTCGGCATTCCCGTTGCCAAGGAATACGGCGGACAGGGCTGTGACATTCTGACCTACGTTATGTGCGTAGAGGAACTGTCCAAGGTTTGCGGCACAACGGGCGTTATCGTATCTGCCCACACTTCTCTTTGCTGCGACCCCATCCAGACCTACGGCACAGAGGAGCAGAAGAAAAAGTATCTGCCCGCACTGGCCAGCGGTGAAAAATTGGGCGCATTCGGTCTGACCGAGCCCGGCGCCGGCACGGATGCCCAGGGTCAGCAGACCAAGGCCGTTCTGGACGGCGACGAATGGGTACTCAACGGCACCAAAATCTTCATCACCAATGGCAAGGAAGCCGATGTTTATGTGGTGATCGCCGTAACCGGAACCATCGAAAAGCGCGGCAAACTGCAAAAGGAAATTTCCGCTTTCATCGTAGAAAAGGGCACCCCCGGCTTCTCCTTTGGCACAAAGGAAAAGAAAATGGGTATCCGCGGCTCCTCTACTTACGAACTGATCTTCACCGACTGCCGTATCCCCAAGGGTAACCTGCTGGGCAAGCAGGGCGACGGCTTTAAGATCGCTATGCACACCCTGGACGGCGGCCGTATCGGCATCGCTGCTCAGGCGCTGGGTATTGCAGAAGGCGCGTTGGAAAGAACCATCGCCTATGTAAAGGAAAGAAGGCAATTCGGCCGTTCTATCGGACAGTTCCAGAACACCCAGTTCCAACTGGCTGATATGGCCACGAAGGTAAGGGCAGCACAACTGCTTGTATACCAGGCAGCCATCGCCAAGAACACCCAGAGCAGTTACGGCTTCGAGGCCGCTCAAGCAAAGTTGTACGCCGCTGAGGTCGCCATGGATGTGACCACCAAGGCTGTGCAGTTGCACGGTGGCTACGGCTTTATCCGCGAGTATGAAATTGAGCGTATGATGCGTGATGCAAAGATCACCGAAATTTACGAAGGCACCAGCGAAGTGCAGCGGATGGTCATTTCTGCCAGCCTGCTGAAGTAAGCACGATCAGAAATAAGAGTATAAGGAGTAATTTGCTGTGAAAATAGTTGTTTGTATTAAGCAGGTACCCGATACAAAGGGTGGCGTAAAATTTAAGCCGGACGGCACGCTTGACAGAGCCGCTATGCTTACCATTATGAATCCCGACGACAAAGCAGGTCTTGAAGCAGCCCTTCGCATCAAGGAAGCCTATGGCGCAGAAGTTACCGTGGTAACTATGGGTCTGCCCAAGGCGCAGGAAGTCCTCCGTGAGGCTATGGCCATGGGCGCAGACGCAGGTATTCTGGTTACCGACAGAGTTTTGGGCGGCGCTGATACCTGGGCGACTTCTCAGACTTTGGCCGGCGCGATCCGCAATCTGGAATACGACCTGATCATCACCGGCCGTCAGGCCATCGACGGCGATACCGCACAGGTCGGTCCTCAGATCTCCGAGCATTTGGACATTCCCGTTATCAGTTACGCACAGGACATTAAGATCGAGGGTGATTCCGTGATCGTCCAGCGTCAGTATGACGACAGATACCATATTCTGAAAGCCAAGATGCCTTGTCTGATCACCGCCATCGCAGAACTCAACGAGCCCCGTTATATGACTCCCGGCGGCATTTTCGATGCATTCGAAAAGGAAATCACCGTTTGGGGCAGAGCCGACCTGAAGGACGTTCTGGACTCCGACCTGGGCGCAAAGGGCTCTCCCACCAAGATCGCAAAGGCCTCTGACAAGGTGCGTAAGGGCACCGGTGAAAAGGTGGCATTGGATACCAACGAGTCGGTTGCCTACATTATGGACAAACTGACCGAAAAACACGTGCTTTGATTTCCAAGGCAAAAATGAAGAAAGTGGTGAAAATTTATGAACTTAGAAGAATATAAGGGCGTATATGTTTTTGCACAGCAGGTTGACAATTCGGTGAGCAGTATTGCCTTGGAACTGATCGGTAAAGGCAAAGATCTGGCAAAGGATTTGGACACAACCGTTACGGCTGTTTTGGTGGGTTATGAAGTAAAGGATCTGGCTGTGGAACTGGGCGAGTACGGCGCAGACCGCGTGATCCTGATCGACGATCCCGAACTGAAGGAATATCGGACAGAGCCCTACACCCACGCGCTGGCCTCTGTGATCAACACATTCAAGCCCGACGTTTTCCTGATCGGCGCTACCGCCATCGGCCGTGACCTGGGTCCCCGTGTGTGCGCAAGAGTACATACCGGCCTGACCGCTGACTGCACCCAGTTGGACATCGGCGACTTCCCCATCAACGCCATCGAGGGCAAAGAGCAGAAGCACAATCAGTTGCTGATGACCCGTCCCGCATTCGGCGGCAACACCATCGCAACCATCGCCTGCCCGGACTTCCGTCCCCAGATGGCAACCGTTCGTCCCGGCGTTATGCAGAAACTGCCCCGCGAGGCCGGCAGAAAGGCAGAAGTTGTGGAATTCAACCCCGGCTTCGTGCCCAACAGCAAGTATGTTGAGATTCAGGAAGTTGTCAAGGCCGTTTCCAACGTGGCGGATATTATGGATGCAAAGATCCTTGTGTCCGGTGGCCGCGGCGTAGGCAGCGCTGAGAACTTCAAACTGCTGGAAGATCTGGCTGAGGCATTGGGCGGCACTGTCAGCTGCTCCCGCGCAGTGGTGGATGCCGGCTGGAAGCCTAAGGATCTGCAGGTCGGCCAAACCGGCAAGACTGTCCGTCCTCAGGTTTACTTCGCGATTGGCATTTCCGGTGCCATTCAGCACGTAGCCGGTATGGAAGAATCCGACATCATCGTTGCCATCAACAAGGACGAGACCGCTCCCATCTTTGATGTGGCAGACTACGGCGTTGTTGGCGATCTGAATAAGATCCTCCCCTTGCTGACCCAGCAGATTTTGGCCGCGAAAAACGCCGCAAAGGCTGAATAATCAAGTCAGAGTTATCACGAAATAAAGACAACCGTCAGACTGTTGCATTTAGACGGCTCTAAATGCTGCACTTTGCAAAAAGGGAAAACCCCTCTCCGGAAGCATTGTCCGGAGAGGGGCGCTTTTATTACATTTTTAGAATTTCAGTATATACGTCTCTTTCACCGATGCCTCTACTGTCTTTCGCGTAGAAAGTAATATATGCCGTGTAGTAGTATCCCGGGTTTGCGAAGTTATATGTTACATACCCTGTATGGGAATAGGTGTTGGTGTCAATCATTTCGGGCCAGTCTTCCATATAAAAAGTGCGCGTTTGGGTCCAGTGCTGCTGGTCCGCTGATTGGTAAACAATGATCTCACTGACACCAATCACATCCATTATTGCAGCATTTGCGTTTACATCAAACCAAATCTCAAACGATGTGGACGAGAATTTATAAAGGTCCGTGCCATAGGATGCGAAAAACGCGCTTCCTCTGGACTCTGCAGCGCTCTGGGCATAAGACGGAATTGTCAAAAACAAACTGAATGCAAGAATCAAACATACTAATCGAACGAGTCGTTTCACTTTAAAGGTCTCCTGTAAATAGATTTTATAATCGTGTAAACACTCTCTTTTTCCATATTGGTATTCATCAAGCATTCTACGCCATCTACAGTCCAGGTAACAGATAGATTCTCATCATTTTGTAAAATAAAATGACTTATGTCAGCGTAATCAAATAATTCGACAGCAGTTTTTTCTTTTTCAAACTTTGTTGCTATAGCACCAGACATCCTATAAGAAAAAGATATAAATTTATCGGTCCCCTTAAAAGCAACCTCCACTTTATATCCACCGTCTCGTAGAGATGTCACCTTCAAGTCTATCAATTCAAACTCTTCTGGCAACCACATAGGCACAACAGATTCTGTCACGCCCAGTTCTGTTACCTTGTTATGTAACTGCTGCAAGCCGATATGATCCGTTTCAAAGGTGCCATCCGTATTGGGGTAATTCTCATTTTTATCCGGATATATAAACTCAAAAACACAGTTTGTCCAGCGCATCAGAACATCAAAAATGCTCTCTGCGCCTACCGTCCGGGGTAATGCCATCACAACAATGCAAGCAGCGGCAGCCGCGGCCGCAACCCAGGCGACCCATCTGCGTCTGTTTTTGGACTGTTTTGTTGATGTTTCGTATTCGCTTAATTTTTCCAATATCGTTAAGACTTCCGGTGTTTGCGCAACCGGATAATCTTTTTCTCTATCTTGCAAAATATGTAAGATGGGCAGTACCACCTCCTCATCGGGATGTTCCTTTTCCAGTTCCGCCTGCAGAATTTGATCCAACTCCTCTGTCGGCAACTGCTTCCATTTTTGATTCGCGCAGGTTTTAATCTCTCTCATCGTAATCACCCCTTATTGTTTTGCATTCCTGCCAAATCTCCAAAACATAGGCTATCCTGGAAATAAATTCACTGTTTGTAGGCCTTTTCATTGCTGGCTGTTCGTCATAAGAGAAGTACCAGTCCCAAGCCTGTCGGCTCCCTCTCCACCAAGCCTTTTTGACTACATCTCTGATGGCCTTCTCTACCGTTTCCTCAGAATTCTGTTTGTAGTGCAAGGAAATCTCTAAGTATATGTCTTTTGATAATATCCGCGTAGGATCATTGTACTGCAGTTCAATTGCTTTCTTAAGGAACTCAAAGCCCATACATTTTGTTGGTATTCCCAGTTCCATCAAGACCACAACGATTCCCGCACGAAGGCTACATTGGCCTAAATGCCGTGCCAGCAACTGTATATGGCAAAGCGTTCTCTCTATCGTGCTTTCCATTTTCTTCCACCTCTCTGCGGTTATTATGACATAAAGAATCGTCTTTGTCTATCGAATTTTGGCGAAAAATACCCCTCCCCGGACCAAAATTCAGGAAGGGGTTATCCTATGTGCATATATTGTTTACTTTTCTTCCGGAGCCTTCTTTTCGTGCTGCTTGCCCAAGTAAAACGACACCACCATAGAGATGATAATCATCACATTATCCGGTTCAATGCTGCCCCAATTCATACAGCCGCTTCTGCACAGCCGCCACGACCGGGTGTGCGTCTTGTCGATGAAGCAACTGCGTTGCACACAGACCGCTGCCACTCACCGGGACAGTTTCTCTGCTATGGGTTCAAGTCCTGCCGCTTGCGAAAAAAGAAAAGAAAAAAGCCGTTCCGATTGGAACGACTTTTCCTTTTCTGGCAAGTTGCACCGATTTAGATGTCGACACAAAACAATTCGATAAATTGTAGTTTATAATACCGTGTAACTCGCATCGGATAATTTATTCATTGCTCTCTTATAGTGTTATTTCTCTTTATACGATTCCCATTGCCATTTCTACCAACAACGCAACGACAACGACCAACGCCGAGAT
>JAFQDY010000089.1 GCA_017399325.1 Oscillospiraceae bacterium | reverse complement strand
GAGTGGCCAAAGGGGACAGACTGTAAATCTGCTGCGTATCGCTTCGATGGTTCGAATCCGTCCTCCCCCACCACAAAAGAGACCAGCCGTTTGGCTGGTCTCTTTTGTGGTGGGGGAGGCCACAGGATTCGAAAGGGCGGCACCAGTGGTGTGCCGCGCAGCGAATCAAAATCTCAATGGTTGCCAGTGGCAACCATACAACAATTCAAGGCGCACACTGGTACAAAAATTGAGAGCTGGCGAGCAATTTTTAGCCCGTGGTAGAATCCATTGATTGCAGGACGCAAGGCGTAGGCTTGTGGACGGCAATCAATAACAAGTCATCACATAGCAGTAGGCTACCTTAATTTTCTTTCGCGAGCGAAAGAAAATGCAAATCGAATCCGTCCTCCCTTTAAACAATGAGTAAAACTCTCAAATTGTTTGACAGATAGATCCACCAATGCTACAATAAAAACGCAAGAAACGACGCTTCTTGAAATTATTTCGATGCATAACGAAAAATATCTAACGGGAAAAGGAGATATCGTATGAATAAGCAAATGCTTGCCGACATTCGTTTTTCTTTCGATCATGAGTTGATCCCCCATCACCTTGAGGGTGAGGATATGATGGCGTTTGTCAATCAGATCAATAAAAACGGCGACGAATTTCTCGCCAACTTATTGAATGTGTATGTGATGACTATGGCGAAGGAAATGGGCATTCGCGAGGACGATGTTCCTGTGTTTTCCGCCGATGAATTCACCGTGTCTTCTATGATGGCGCAGGGCGATGACAGTATGGTATTTCTCTATGTAACGCTGCCGGAGAACGATGATGAAAACATGTGTACCGTGCGGTATGTTTTTGCCTGCGACATTGCGGCAAGAACGGTCCGCTACTTCTTGGTTGAGAGACGGGAGGGCGTGTATGCCCTTTGCGAGATCAAGGACGGCGAGAGCAAAATGCACTGCCGTGGCAGCATGGATAAGATCGAGGTTTTGAGCGCGGTTTCCTATGTGCTGCAGCAAGCAGAATAAGCCAACACCTACATAAAAGAAGAAGACCAGCCTGCCCGGCTGGTCTTTTTACTTCCGTTTTAAAAGGAAAACCGACATTTATGCATTGATTTTTGAACCCCCCTACAGTAAAATGGCAGAAAACTGACTTGAAAGGCGGCGTGTTTATGACTGAGACCATCTGGAAAGGCTATAAGCGCATCGACTTTGCTTTTGAAGGAAAAGCAGCCATTCTGGTCTTTCCCAACGAACCTAACGAGAACAAAAACTGGCTGCTGAAAACCGAGTATTTTGAGGCCTTTCAGGGGTTTGAACTGCAAATGCTGGCAAGAGGCTGGCATTTGGCCTATGTGGCCAACAAATCCCGCTGGGACTTTGCCGAGGACTTGGATGTTAAGAGACGATTCGCCCAATATCTGCAGGAAACCTACGGCCTTGCTGAAAAATGCTTCCCTGTGGGTATGAGTTGCGGCGGTATGATCGCCGTGGAACTGGCTGCCAAGTACCCCGAGATGATCTCCGCCCTTTATTTGGACGCACCGGTTATGAATCTTCTGTCCTGCCCGGCCGGCTTGGGCAAGGCAGGCGACATTGTGCGCAAGGTACTGCTTCCCGAGTTTATGGATGTGCGGAAAATGGATGTGTCCCAGCTGCTCAGTTACAGAGAACACCCCATCGATAAAATGCACCTGCTTTTGGAAAATGAAATTCCCATCATTCTGGTGTACGGCGATGCGGACGATGTGGTTCCCTACGAGGAAAACGGCGCGCTCTTGGAGAAATACTACCGGGAAAACGGCGGCACCATCATCGCCATCGGCAAATCCGGTTGCGGCCACCACCCTCACGGTCTGGAAGATCCCACGCCCATCATTGCATTTGCAGAAAAATACTGCCACTGAAAAAGGAAAACCCAACACCGGAAGGTGTTGGGTTTCTGTCATAAAAAGCAATACAGCGCCAGCGTGAGCAGGGCGTTGTTTTTGTCTTCCGGCTTGTCGCCTGCCATTAAAAGCAGCAGAAGCACAACGATCAGATCACCGGTGTCAAAATCCTTGGGGATCAGATTTTTCAGAAACCCGCCAATGTTCATTGCCGGGGGCGGCCGATGTTCCATTGTGGTGTGGGTGTTGTTCGGCTCTGCCGGTGTTTGCGGATTGGAAACAGGCCGGGGCGGTTCTTCCACCCGGTTGCGCTTATGGGTGCCGTCCTGCTGGGGAACATAGCGATTATACATACCGTCACCTGCCTAAATTGCCAAATAGTACCGATGCCATGCTTGCCAGTTTGGCTGCCCGCATGGCTTTTTCCAGTTTTTGAATGCGACCGTTATTTAAGTATGGGTTCAGGGCGTGCAGCAGGGCTTTTTGGTGAGAATCAATTCCCGTTTGCCCAATCAGCGATGTGAGTTTTTGTACCATACCCAAATCGAGTTCCGGTATGCCGTCTGTTTGGGACGGTGCAGGTTCGGGTTCTGATTGAAAATTTTGTGCGATGGACATAATTTGCTGCATCATCTGCGGATTGCTTAAAATGGCACCCAATTTGGATTCCATATCTTCCATTATTTTTCCCCCAGTTCTTTCAGTAGGTTTTGCGCCTGCGAAGAGGAGAGCATGGTCCGCAAAATTTGGCTTGCCTGGGCGTAATCTCCACCCTTGGCTTGTGCAACGGCCTGCTCCAGTTTGGCGTTGTCATTTTGCTTCAGCATTGCGATCAGTTGCTGCCCCGCAGGGCTTTGAGCGATGCGCATAATGTCTTCCATGGAAAAATCCTGAGATTTTTTCTGCATGATGATTGCCCCCAGTCCAAAAGTCTGTTATAATGTATTAGTATTATATGCAGGAATGGGCGTGATGGTGAACTGTGAAAGTGCTTGTTTTATCGGATTCCCATGCAGGTATGCGGTTTATGCGCAAGTGTGTGGAGAAAATAAAACCCGATGCGGTGGTGCATTTGGGCGATTACTATGACGATGCAGAAACCCTGCAGGAAATGTTTCCCCACATTCGTTTGCACCAGGTCGCCGGCAATTGCGATACATATCGGGCCCCTATCCACGCAAAGCAAAAACTGTGCTACTGCGTTGGCGGGGTGATGACATTTATGACCCACGGCCACCGGCAATATGTAAAATCCGGCATCGATACCCTTCTTTCCGAGGCGAGAAAATATGGCGCAAAACTGGTGCTTTACGGCCACACCCACATTCCGGATTGCCATATGGAGCAAGACGGCGTTTGGGTGCTGAATCCCGGCAGCGCAGGCAGTTCAGCCGGCATATTTGAAACCGATGGGCAGCAGGTTACTGCCTGTTATATACTGACAGAAAAAGAATTGGAGGACATAATATGATCCTGACCGTTGATATTGGCAACTCCAACATCGTGTTGGGTGGCGTAAAGGATGACGCCATCGTCTTTGAAGCCAGACTCCGCACGGAAGTTACCAAAACTTCCGACCAGTACTGTGTGGACCTGAAGATCCTTTTGGATGTGCACAATGTCTGCGTAGAAGACATCGAAGGCTGCATCATTGCTTCTGTCGTTCCGCAGGTACTCAACTCCTTCCAGACCGCCATAAAAAAACTCATTGGCAAAAACAGTTTGGTGGTAGGCCCCGGCATTAAAACAGGACTGGACATCCGCCTGGAAAATCCCGGGCAAACCGGCGCAGACCTGGTAGCGGCAGACGTGGCGGCGTTGCGTGAGCATAAACCGCCCCTGATCGTCATCGATATGGGTACAGCCACCACAATGGCAGTTTTGGACCCCAATGGCGCCCACATCGGCGGTTGTATCATTCCCGGCGTGAAACTTTCTATGGATGCGCTGACGGAAAAAACGGCGTTGCTTCCCGGCCTGCAACTGGACCAGCCCAGGCGCGCCGTAGGCAGAAACACTGTGGATGCAATGCGTTCCGGCATTATGATCGGCGCGGCCTGTATGCTGGACGGTATGGTGGAACGAATGGAAGCGGAACTGGGCTATAAGACCACCGTGGTCATCACCGGCGGCATCGCTAAATTCATTGCGCCCTTGTGTAAAACGCCTATGATCTACGATAAGGACCTGATCATCAAAGGTCTGGCTGCCCTTTATCGGGATAACAAAAAGTAATCAGGCAATGGCAATGTACAGCAGCAGAATTGCGGCAAGTCCCATACCGCTGGCTGCCACCAAAAGCAAGTCCAAAACCTTGTGAATGATCTCCTGACGGGTGGCGGCATTGGGGTATGCCGGCGGGGCGCAAAAGCGGTTGTAACGTTTGCAAGCGGTTGTTTTCATTGGGTTTACCTCCTGTAAATATCTTGTTTACGTCCCTATTGTACGGAAACAAAAGTCCAATAAAGCGGACTGATAAAAACAAGACTTTCCGTGGTAAACTTATATGCTGTTTGGGTATAATTATGATGGCCGCGACCCGATAAAAATGCCCCTTGCGCCGACAAGGCGTTCGTGGTAAAATAGAAAACACAAAAGAAGTTCTGCCGGAGGTGGCATATGGAAAAGAAAAAGCCGAGAGAAAAACACAGAACATGGAAAGACATCTGTTCCGTGCTGAAATTGACCGGCAAATGGGCATATAATCTGCGCAGTTTGATATTGGCGATCCCTGTTTTTGTCTGCGCGGTGTGTCTGGCGATCCGAAACGCAGCGTTGCTCCCTGCAACCGTGGGGATCGGCATTATGCAGAAAAACGGCTATCCCATTATGGTCGACCGGGGGATCGCGGTTTTAGCGCCGCTGTTGGTCACGGTGGTCTGCCTGTTGCTGATGGCCTGCTCCAAAAAGATCCTCTATCCCTGGATGGTCAGCGTACTGTCGCTGATGCTGCCTGTGATGATCTGGATCGTCAATCTGTTCTGAGCAAAATAAAATGCGAACCGAAATCGGTTCGCATTTTTTATTGATCGATAAGGGTGAGTAATTCGTCCATTGTGTTGGCGATGGCCAAAGCGCCGGCTTCTGCCATAGCGGAAACGTCGCCGTAGCCCCAGGAAACGCCGATGGTGGGAATGCCGTGGGCGGCAGCGCCGATCACATCAAATTCCGTGTCGCCTACCATAATGATATCCTGCTCTGTTTCAATTTTTCCCAGCAGATATGCGATCACATCGGACTTATGGACCCGGGTGCCGTCAAGGGTCGCGCCGCAGATCATTTCAAAATAATCGGTCAGTTCAAATTTGGCAAGCACCTCCAAAGCGGTGACTTCCGGCTTGGATGTGGCCACAAACAGGCGGTGTCCCTGTTTTTTCAGGGCGTCCAGCAACCCGTGGATGCCGGGGTAGGGGGCGTTTTCCCATTTTCCGGTCACCAGATACCGGCTGCGGAAAACATCGATGGCCTCCTGGGTCTTATCTGCCGGCACGCCGAATTTGACAAAAGTCAGATCCAGAGGCGGCCCTACAAAAACACCCATTTCCTCTCGGGAAGGAACAGGCAGACCGAAGTGCTCCAAAGCGAGGGTGGCGCAATTGATGATGCCTTCACCGGAATCGGTGAGTGTGCCATCTAAGTCAAAAAAGATTGCTTTTGGTTTCATACTGTGTCGCCTCCTTCTGCCTTTTATCATACCATAAACGGATGGGAAAGGCAATTATTTTGTAGCGGGCATAAAGCGCGCCGATCATGTTACAAAGAATTCATTTGGAATTCTCGGGATTGTATGGTATAGTAATGAAGAATAAGAGGTGATGGGAACATGCTTCAGTTGCGTGAGAAGATATTAGAAGCGCTTCGCTCGGCTTTGCCGATTACGATAATTGTATATGTTATTTCGCTGCTGCCCTGGTTTTCGTTTACCCGGGCAGAACTGATCGGGTTCACCATCGGCGCGGTTTTGCTGATCGTGGGTATCGGTTTGTTTAATCTGGGCGCGGATCTGGCCATGATCCCCATGGGAACCCATGTCGGCGCCGGCCTTTCCCGACAGAAGAAATTGAGCCTGCTTTTGATCGTGTGCTTTGCCCTGGGCCTGTTGATTACGGTGGCAGAACCGGATTTGCAGGTGCTGGCAAAGCAGGTGGCGTCCGTGATGAACGGCACAGCGCTGATCGTTACGGTGGGCGTGGGCGTGGGCCTGTTTTTGGTGGTGGCAATTTTGCGGATCGTGTTCAAACAACGGCTGGCGATGTTGCTGATGTTATTTTATATGCTGATGTTTGCCGTTGCGCTACTGTTGTCGGCAAACGGCAATCTCGCGCTGATGCCCATGGCGTTTGACTCCGGTGGTGTTACAACCGGTCCGATTACGGTGCCGTTTATTATGGCTCTGTGCGTGGGTATTTCCAGTGTGCTGGGCGACCGCCATTCCCAGCAAAACAGTTTCGGTATGGTGGCCCTTTGTTCCATCGGCCCGATTTTGGCGGTGCTGCTGCTTGGTACATTTTCCAGATCGGAACTGACATATACTGTGCCGAATTTTGCCATTGACAATGATGTGATCGGCGCATTTATCAATACTGCGATCCACACCTGCAAGGAAGTGGGCGTTGCGCTGGGTCTGATCGTGGTGTTCTTCCTGGTCTGCCAGTTTATCTTCTTAAAACTCCACAAACGGCAACTGATCCGTATCGGTCTGGGCGTTGTTCTGACCTACATCGGTTTGGTGCTGTTCTTAACCGGCGTCAATGTGGGATTTATGCCCATAGGCTATAAACTGGGCGTGGCGCTGTCCGAAATGAACCGATACCTGATCGTGGGACTGGGTCTTGTGATGGGCGTACTGGTGGTCCTGGCAGAGCCTGCAATCCATGTACTGAATCAGCAGGTAGAAGAAGTGACCGGCGGGTATATCACCCGCAGAGCCATGCTGACAGGTCTGTGCATCGGCGTAGGCGGCGCGATCGCTCTGTCGCTAGTGCGGATCATCTTCGATTTTTCTCTTGCCTATTACATCGTCCCCGGTTATTTTATTTCGCTGGCGCTTTCTCTGTTTGTGCCGCCTGTGTATACAGCCATCGCCTTTGACTCCGGCGGCGTGGCAAGCGGTCCGATGACATCCGGCTTCATTCTGCCCTTTGCCATCGGCACTTGCATGGGTCTGCACGGAGAAGAAGCGGTTCTCCGGGACGCTTTCGGCGTGGTGGCGTTGGTGGCTATGGCGCCGCTGATCACCATTCAACTTTTGGGCTTCCGGGCAATTGTCCATAACCGCATCCGCCACAAACTGGCAATGAAGCGGATCTTGGACGCGGACGACCAGCAGATTATCAACTTTATGTAATGGGGGGACATCTATGGCAAATACCGTCAACGAATCGGCGATCAAAAAACTGAAATTGATATTTACCGTTGTGGACCGCCCCAAGGCCGAGTTTTACTTAGATGTTCTCAGCCAGTTTGAGGTAAACTTCCAGATGGTCGTGCCGGGCAAAGGTACGGCCAACACGGAACTTGTGGATATGCTGGGTCTCAATCCCCAAAAGGCTGTGATTTTCAGTGTGGTTCGGGAGGATATGGTAGACCCGGTCATGAAGTGCCTGACGGAAAAATTTGAAACTATTCGCAAAGGAAAAGGCGTTGCATTTGCAGTGCCGCTATCCAGTGTGATCGGCGTGAGTATGTACCAGTTTTTGAGCGATCATCGGCCCAAGGAGGGATTAGGATGAAAACAGACAATTATGAAGTGATTTTAGCCATTGTGAATGCAGGCTTTGCCGAAGAGGCAATGGACCTTGCCCGGCACGAAGGCGTCCGCGGCGGCACGATCCTCAATGCCCGCGGCGTTGCCAGAGAGAAAGAAGCGGCATTTTTCGGAATTACCATCGAACCGGAGAAGGAGATCCTTATGATGGTGGTGGAAAAGTCCATTCGCGACAAAGTGCTGAACACCTTGTATAGCCGAATGGGTATGGGCGATAAGGCGCAAGGTATTGTGTTTTGCCTGCCGGTAACCGATGTGGCCGGTTTGGTACAGATACCTGACGAACCCAAACAATAAGAAAAAACACCGTCTTATGACGGTGCTTTTTTGTTTATAATGCGATCGGGTCTGTAAGCCGGGTTCTGTCTTGACAGCCATCTATCTAGTTCCGCGATTGCTCACGGAATCAAGCCACCTCTTGGGGACGGCCGGGCAAGCCTATTGTCCCTCACACGGTGTTGCTCCGGATAGAGTTTACATCGTAAAACCTATGTCTCCATAGGCCGGGTGGGCTCTTACCCCACCTTTTCACCCT
>JAFQDY010000088.1 GCA_017399325.1 Oscillospiraceae bacterium | reverse complement strand
AATGTTTTTGATAAAATTGTTCGGCTTTTAACTGACAATGCCTCAAATTTCAATTTCTTTTTCGTTTGCTTGATTGGGCTTTATATTCTGCAAGCACTAATACAGTTTTTGCGAGGATATTTAATATCACTTGTATCGAAAAAAATTGATATTCGGCTTATGATTCCCTACTATGACCACATAATAGATTTACCCATGTCAGCCGTAAACACGCGTAAAACAGGTGAATATTTATCCCGTTTTTCCGATGCCGACGCGGTGAGAGAAGCAGTATCCGGTGCAACACTCACCCTAATATTAGACTCGTTTATGGTAATTGCTTGTGGCATCATCTTGTTTTTAGAAAATGCTATATTATTTTACATATCTTTGGTAGTGATTTTTTTATATGCTGTTATTGTTTTCTGCTATAAAAAGCCACTTGAAAACATCAACCGAGATGTTATGGAAAACAACGCGAGAGTTCAATCGTATTTAAAAGAATCAATAGACGGCATTGAAACCGTTAAGGCAAATCACATAGAGAGGATCACAAAAACAAAAAACAACGCTAAGTTTAATCGACTTATAAATTCCGTATTTAAAAACAGTATTATTTCCATTTCTCAGGATAGTCTTTGTGATTTGATAGAATTGGTAGGAACCATAATTATTTTATGGGTTGGTTTTGGTATGGTTCTTGCAAATAAGGTAACTATCGGTTCTTTAATTACTTTCTATGCTTTACTCGCATATTTTACCGAGCCAATTAAAAACTTAATAGGCTTGCAACCTATGATGCAAACTGCAGTTATAGCCGCCGAAAGATTAAACGACATATTGGATATTCCCAGTGAAGAAAAAAGTGCAACGCAAAACTCGGATATAACATTTGATAATATCACTTTTTCAAATGTTGATTTTCGCTATGGTAACCACGAATTGATTTTAAAAAATGTTTCGTTTGAAATTAACAAAGGTGAAAAAATCGCTATTGTTGGCGAAAGCGGTTGCGGTAAAACAACTCTTGCAAAACTTTTATTAAAATTTTATCAAGCAGAAAAAGGTGAAGTTTTAGTAGACGGCAAGGAATTATCGCTTGTTCCAACAAATAGGATACGAAATGATATTTCATACATAGACCAAAACACATTTTTGTTTTCTGACACCGTAAAAAACAATTTGACGTTTGGTAATGAAAAGTTAAACCATAATCAAATTAAAAACGCTTGTAATGCTGCTAAAGCAGAAGAATTTATACAAGAACTGCCTTTTGGTTACGATACTTTTCTTGATGAAAACGGAAAAAACCTTTCTGGCGGTCAACGTCAGCGTTTAGCAATTGCAAGAGCGTTACTACGCAAACCGAAGTTAATTATATTTGATGAAGCGACAAGCAATCTTGATACTATCACCGAAAGTGCAATTAAAGACACCATTTTTGATTTAAACAAAGAACTGACCTGTATTATTATTGCGCACCGATTAAGCACAATTAAAAATTGTGACAAAATTATTGTAATGGATAAAGGCTGTATTGTTGAAAGTGGAACTCACGAACAACTAATGCGGCTACAAGGCAAATATTTTGAATTATATAATCGCCAATAGTTCAAAAGCGAGGTGAAAAATCACCTCGCTTTTGCTATGTATCGGTCAAAATATGCTGTTATTCGTCAAAAATTTTTCTTCTAAAACTGCTTAAAAGCCCAGTGTTTACAAGGATTTATTGCACTTTTGTGTTATTATAACACATTCCTCGATTCTTCTCACTTTTCCCATTGCGGTGCCCGACGCTGTCTGCGCGGACTGTCGCCGCTTGTCATTCGTCGACCGCTGCTGCTCCTTTTTGCTCACTTCATCCGCCACAGGCGGCGCTCCGGGGCGTCCCCTGTTGCTTTCATATATAAAAACTCCTTGCTTTACAAAGCCCAACTGTTAGTATCTGTAAACACACGAGATTTATACTTTTATTATTTCAAAGAATCAATGTAAACACCTAAAAGTTTTAACGCTGTTATTTTTTCGTTGTTCGAACAGCCCTTAATTGTTTCTGCTATATCCTGCTCAGTTATTTCAATAACATTATCCGACACTAAAATATCATTTGGTGTAATATTTAAAGCAGTGCATATTTTTAGTAATGAATCGACACGCATTGTAACGCTCCCACGCTCAATATCTGCATAAGTGCGATCGGACAGTTCGGCCATTTCCGCCACTTCCGCCTGCGTCAGACCCTTGGATTTTCTGATTTTATATAAATTGTTTCCGATATTGTGTAAATCAAAGATGAGCATTTAAGTTCCCCTTTTTGCAGATTATATAAGAATTATACTTCCTAAAACGATTGACATATAGGATCCAAACTGGTATAATTATAGGCAGAATAGTTCCTGTTTTGGGTGAAAATATGAAAGAAGCCATTAAAGATTACAGCGGTAAAATATTGGGTTTTCTGGAAACAGACAATGCGGGCAATAAAGTGCTGCTTAAATCAGACGCAGGATTTTTACGGACGAATGGTTGCGAAGGGCGACTGTATTATGATGTTATTAAAATAAAGGAGGAGACGTTATGGCATTTGGAGATATGCTGAAAAAAGCCGCCGGCAAGGGGCTGGAGATTATGGGAGATACACTGGAAAAAAGTAAACAGATGAAACAGGCGCAACAGGAAAAAAATGCACAGGAAGCGCAAGCGCGTCGGCTTGCAGAGGAAGAGCGTTTGCAACAAGAGCAGGCCGCCAAAGAAGCGGAAGAGCGGGCGGCGCTTGAAAAAGCATTGCAACCCAGTTGTGAACAAGGGGATTGTTTGTGGTATGACAATCGGTTTTATTTCACTTGCGCAGAAGACTGCCCATGTGAGCGCAAAAAATATACCAAAAAAGACTGGGGCACGGATCACGTGCGCCCCGAATTCTGGCCCTACTTAAAACGATTGGAAGAACGGCAGGATAACCAACCGGATACTGAAAAAATCGTTCGGGATTTTATGCGGGAATTTTTTCCGCAGTACGGTGAGGGTAACTCGCTTTTGGCACAGACGTTTATTATGTCCGGATTGACCGATCGTAATCCTTTTCTGCCCATTTTCGATACGCTGAAAGCATCGCCGGTGCCCTCTGGCGGTAGTGTTGTGAGTGCGCTGGATTGGTTGTATCATACGTATCATTTCGATGCCTGTTTCGGTGGACTGGGTCCGGTGTTCGAAAATAAGATCTGGACAAATATTTCTTTGTACGATCGCCCTTTGGAAGATTTTAAATATACGGTAAAAACGATTATGACCGTTTTAAATGAAGAAAAGTTGCGGGAATATTCTAAAGATATTTCCGGTATCAGTATCGACCAACTCTACGATGCTGACGGTCGGGTCAAGAGCGCCGGATGCGGCGGACCGCAGGCCGGTTTTTACGGGGACACCATTTGGAACACCGTTGAGTCCTGGTCGGGAGAAAACGGTGAAAATGATAACAATTAGGAGGAATCATTATGTGGACAGCAGTAAAAAGCAGTAAATGTTGTGCTACCTGTGCAAATTGGAGAGGGGCGCGCCGAGAAAAAGGAAATGCCGTTGAAACATCGGGGCCTTCCGAACGTGGTAAATGTGGTGTAGGAGCAATTTCTTCTGTTACTCCGGGACCATGCGCTCACGAAGGACATAACTGTAATAAATATATCCCCTGGTAAACAAAAGCGAGGTGAAATTCACCTCGCTTTTATTATGTATAAAAACCACCGAAATCCTATTTCAACCCCAATGCGTCGGGTGGGGAAAACTTGCAAAAACCATAGTGTTTATGCGGGTTTTCGGGCTTTTTGTAATGACTGCTCTGCCAAGGTCCCTTTTTCATTAAGGGCTTGGGAAGATTTGTTGTTTTTTTATCTTTGTTAGTATCACACTT
>JAFQDY010000087.1 GCA_017399325.1 Oscillospiraceae bacterium | reverse complement strand
GTGATCGGCTGGGGTCGAATCGGAAAGTGCCTTGCCCAACTTTTGCGGCAGATGGACGCCCGGGTAACGGTTTGCGCGAGGAAAGAATCCGACCGCAGCATACTGGGCGCGCTGGGTTACAAGGCTGCGGATTATGACTCTGTTGATCTGGAAGATTATCGGGTCATCTATAATACAGTTCCGTCCATGGTATTTCCCGACACGCCCAAAGATGCGCTGAAGATCGACCTAGCATCCAAACTAGGTTTGGGTGGCAAAGATGTGATCTGGGCGCGGGGGTTACCGGGAAAAGATGCGCCGGAAAGTTCCGGGGCATTGATCGCCCGATCGATCATTCCAATTTTAAGAGAGGGGTCATTATGAACATCGGTTTTGCCATGTGCGGCTCGTTCTGTACTTATGACCAGGTGTTCCCCGCTATGCAGGCCCTTGCGGAAAAGCACACCTTGATTCCTATTTTTTCAGATTGTTCCTACACAACCGACAGCCGGTTCGGGGCCCATTCGGAGCATATTCAAAAGGCGGAAGAAATCTGTGGCAGTTCTGTTCTGCATACGATTGGGCAGGTTGAACCCATTGGCCCAAAGAAGATGCTGGATGCGCTGGTTATCGCTCCCTGCACAGGAAATACTTTGGCAAAACTTGCCCACAGTATTGCAGATGGGCCGGTAACCATGGCTGCCAAAAGCCATTTGCGGAACGGCAGGCCTGTGATTGTGGCCATATCCACCAACGATGCTTTGGCAGGCGCGGCAGAAAATATCGGCAAGTTGCTGGGCAGAAAGCATTATTATTTCGTGCCCTTCGGGCAGGATAATCCCGAAAAGAAACCCACCAGCATCGTTGCGGATTTTACAAAAATTCCCGGGACGGTGGAAGCGGCTTTGTCGGGGGTGCAGATCCAGCCGATTCTTGTATAAGAATATCATTATGTCATTAAGTTAACTGTCATTGCGAACCAGCGCGCACGCTGGTGTGGCAATCCCCCGCATAAGATGGGGATTCCCACGGGTGCTAACGCACCCTCGGAATGACTGTTTTTTGTTAACTAAATGACATTGGGCTTTGCTCCCGTCTATTTTGTTTTACAACCGTGATCATCCAAATATTTTCGCAAAAATGCCCCATTCTCATTTTATGTCCTGTCATTCTAACGGCGGGTATGCTATAATTTCCGCGAGGAGATGATGATATGGACCAAGAAAAAATCGGAAGATTTATTGCCAGTTGCAGAAAAGAACTTAATTTAACCCAAGAACAGGTTGCTGAAAAATTAGGGGTCAGCAACAAAACGGTTTCCCGATGGGAAAACGGAAACGGTTTCCCGGATGTATCGTTACTTCAACCTTTGTGTGAACTGCTTAACATTTCCGTCAACGAGTTATTAGTAGGCGAAAAAATCCCGGAAGACAATTACCGCAAAAAAGTTGAGGAAAGTACCATTCGCATTTTAGAGGAGACCTGCCATATTTTGGAAAACAGCCAGCATTTTGCAAATGGCAAGAATCCAACCAAACGCAAGCACTTATTCAAAAACAAGGAACCCATCGATTTGACGGCTTTTGGCACTGCAGCGATCGTGTTTATCATATTAAAATT
>JAFQDY010000086.1 GCA_017399325.1 Oscillospiraceae bacterium | reverse complement strand
GTAGAAATCCTGAGAGAAGTCCACTTTGCCGTCTTCGGTCTTGGGGATATTGTTCAGATCCAAGGTGGTGACCTGGAACATTTCGCCTGCGCCCTCACAGTCAGAACCGGTGATCAGGGGCGTATGGACATAGACAAAATCCCGGTCCTGGAAGAACTGGTGAATGGCCATAGCCGCCAAAGAGCGAACGCGGAACACCGCCTGGAATGTGTTGGTCCGGGGACGCAGATGGGTAATGCTCCGCAAAAATTCCATAGAATGGCGCTTGGGCTGCAAAGGATAATCGCCGGTGGACGGGCCCTCCACGGTCACTTCCTGCGCCTGGATCTCAAAAGGCTGCTGGCTGCCGGGGGTCAACACCACAGTGCCGGTAATGATCAGCGCAGCGCCGATGTTGATCTTGGAGATCTCCTGAAAATTGGAGATAGTGTCGTTATAGACCACCTGCACGGGGGTGAAATATGTGCCGTCGTTCAGCATAATAAAGCCAAACTGCTTACTGGGCCGGCGATTACGCACCCAGCCGCCCAGAGTTACCGTTTGATCGGCATATTTTTCGGTGTTTTTGAACAGTTCACGGATTGAAATCAGTTCCATAGTCCTTACCTCTTTATAAAGTATATTATAAAGAGTATACGCGAAAAAATTCCATTTTACAAGAGGTTTGTGAACTTTTTCCCAATTAGTTCAGCAAAAACACGCCTAAATTCAGATAACCGGCAAAGGCGACCCACACCACATAGGGAATCAGCAGATCTCCGGCAGTTTCATCGATCTGGGAAAACCACCGCATAGTGACCACAATGGCAAGCCACAAAACAACCAGCACCACAAACGCCGTTAAGTACAACTGCCCGCCAAAGAATACCAGCGGCCACAGGAAATTAAGGAATAGTTGTACCCCGTAGGCAATCAGCGCCCTGCGGACCTGGCCTTTGTCTTTTCCCGAGGTGTACACCCGGTAGGACGCCTCCCCCATCAGCAGGTACAGCACCGTCCACACCAAGGGAAATACCCAACCGGGTGGTGACAGAGGCGGCTGGTTTATCGCCTTGTAACTGTCCATACCACCGCTTAAAAGTGTGGCAAGACCGCCTACCGCAAGGGGTATGGCCCAAGCAGTCAATCGTGTTTTGAAGTTTTTGTTCATAATCATCCCTCCTGCACATACTGTAACGAAAGTTTTTGGGATTCTCCATCGAAATCGCAGTTGTCAAGCAAGAAAAGTTGGGGTACAATAAAAGAAAAACCAAAGGAGGATCCTATTTTGAAATCTGTGGTATATTTTTGCAAAGATTTGCGTCCCGAATCGGTGCTGAATCTGTACAAACAACTGGGCAAGGAACTGACCGGACGAGTTGCCATCAAGGTACATTCCGGTGAGGAGGGCAACCCCAACTTCCTGCGGCCGGAATTCTGGAAGCCGGTTGTGGATTTCGTAGGCGGCACGATTGTGGAGTGCAACACCGCCTATGAGGGCGCGCGCAACACCACCGATCGGCACAAGCGGCTTCTCAAAAAGCACGGCTGGTCCGATATGTACCCGGTGGATCTGCTGGACGCCCAAGGCCCCGATCTGGTACTCCCCATTCCGGATGGGCAGGTCATCAAGCAGAATTTCGTGGGCAAAGATTTGGAACATTATGACAGCGCGCTGGTTCTGTCCCACTTCAAGGGACATCCTATGGGTGGATTCGGCGGCGCGCTGAAGCAACTGTCCATCGGATTTGCCTCTTCCTATGGCAAGGCATACATTCACGGCGTGGGCAACCCGGATAATTTCTGGGACAGAGATCAGGATCAGTTCCTTGCGTCTATGGCCGACGCAGCATCTGCCGTTGCGCAGTATTTCGGCGGCAATGCCGCATATATCAATGTGATGAAGAACTTGAGCGTGGACTGCGACTGCTGCGGTGCAACTGCAAAACTCCCCTGTATGGGTGATGTAGGTATTTTGGCAAGCCTTGACCCGGTGGCTATCGACCAGGCTTGCGTGGATTTGGTGTATGCTTCCAACGACCCCGGCAAGGCGGATCTGATCGCGCGAATGGAAAGCCGCCACGGCGTTTACATTCTGGAAGTAGCCGAAAAATTGGGCATCGGCTCCAGAGATTACGAACTGGTGGGTGTGTAAAAATGGGCGATTGTAAGTCCTGCGCCGGCGGTTGCGGCGGCTGCAAAAAGGAACTGGTTTTGAGCCAAGGTGAAATTGATTTGCTCCGGGCGCTGGGGCAGTATTCCTTTCTTCCCGTGGCCCGAAAAGCCGATGATATGACCCCGGTCTATCTGGAAGACGACGCCTACTCCCAAGCCGAATACAGTCTGATTATCCAACTTCTGGAGCAGAAGCATCTTGTTAATCTGGATTATACACCCCTTTCGGGGGCAAAAATGGGACAGTATAAGGATTTTCCCGTCCACGGCTCTATGGCGCTGACCGAAAGAGGCCAGCAAGTGCTGGAATTACTGGAACTGCAAGGCGCAGAAGAATAACAAAACAGAGATCATTAAGGAAAATCGGATGAACAGAAAAACAGTTCGATTGCAAGAATATAATTACAATACGGCAGGCGCATATTTTCTGACGATTTGTACAGAAAAAAGAAAATGTATTTTATCGCGCATTGTAGGGACCGGCGTCCTCGACGGTCCTCAGGTTTGCCTATCCCCCTTAGGAATAATTGCAGATAAATATATTCGTCAGTTGCACGATTTCTATCAGGATATTTCTGTAGAAGGTTATGTGATTATGCCAAACCACATTCATATATTGCTGCAGGTAAAGGAAGGACCGTCGAGGACGCCGGTCCCTACAATCCAAAACTCTGTGGTTTCAAGGTTTGTTTCCACCTTCAAGCGATTTTGTAACCGTGAATACGGAACAAACATTTGGCAAAGAGGCGCATACGATCACATCATCAGAGATCAGGACGATTTCGACCAACATTTGCAGTATATCTATGAAAACCCGTTTGGTTGGCAAAAGGACGAATACTATTCTGATATTTAATCAAAAACCTCCCTTTACAAAAGGGAGGTTTTTGCAGGTTTTAATTATAAGGACCGTCGAGGACGCCGGTCCCTACAAAGCGCGGAAGAATAAAAATAACCCCCTGTCGAATGACAGGGGGTTTTGTTTTGGGATCATTCCTTTTCCAGGGCCAATGTGATGGTGGTCAGATCGCAGACTTCGGCAGGTCCGAAGTACTGGATGGCGCCGGGGTAGACATAGCAGGTCTCCACCGCCCAAGTTTCTCTCTGGGATTCAAAGAACTTGAAGGGCTTGCCGTCCAGTTCCACCAGCGCCTTGCGGATAACCGGCTTGTCGTGGCCATGGCGGCGCTCGATGTTCATCATCTTGGTGATGGGCATACCGCCGGCGACCCACTCCTCAGCAGGTTTACTCAAGTTGGACACCTTGGACAGGTAGCCGTTGAAGCCGTACTGGATCAGCATAAAGGCATTGTAGCCAAGGCTGTAGCAGTAGTCAGCGTCGAAGTTGCTGGGGACCGCGCAGCGGCCTTCGTAACCCAGGAAGTGGTGCAGAGCAGAGAACTTGCCGTTGTATGTACCGGCGGCTTTCCGCTGGGCAAGGTTTTCTTTCACCATTGCGGAGAACAGTTTCTCGGACTCGATAAGGGAAACCTGCACATTGCCGTGGGGATCCCGCTCCAAGAACAGTTGCTGCTGAATGGACTGGGGCAACTGGGCGAATACCACCATAGATTCCTTGGTCAGGCCTGCCTCGATAAAGGCATACTTATCATTCCAAGTAGGCAGGGCGTTGAAGGCATCGGCCTTGCTGCCTGCCAGCAGTTCGTTGATCTCCGCGATCAGCACGGAGAACTCGGGAACGAATTCCACGATACCCTCGGGGATCACGGCAACGCCGAAGTTCCAACCCTTGGCGGCACGGGCAGCCACGGAATCGGCAATGTAATTTGTGATCTGGGCCAAAGACATCTTCTTGGCGGCCACTTCTTCGCCGATCAGGCAGATGTTGGGCTGGGTCTGCAGCGCAGTTTCCAGCGCCACGTGGGAAGCGGAGCGACCCATCACCTTCACAAAGTGCCAGTACTTCTTGGCGGAGTTGGCATCCCGCTGGATGTTGCCCACGATCTCTGCGTAGGTCTTGGTGGCGGTGTCGAAGCCGAAGGAACATTCGATGTCCTCGTTCTTCAGGTCGCCGTCGATGGTCTTGGGGCAGCCGATGACCTGCACGCCGGTGTTATGGGCGGCAAAGTACTCTGCCAGAACCGCTGCGTTGGTGTTGGAGTCGTCGCCGCCGATGATGACAACAGCGGTGATGCCGTGCTTTTTGCAGACTTCTGCCACCACGGCAAACTGCTCCTCGGTCTCCAGTTTGGTACGACCGGAGCCGATGATGTCAAAACCGCCGGTGTTACGGTACGGGTCGACGTATTCGTCATCAAAGATCACATAACTGTCTTCCAGAAGACCGCTGGGGCCGCCCTTGAAGCCGTAGAGCACATTGTCCTTATCGGT
>JAFQDY010000085.1 GCA_017399325.1 Oscillospiraceae bacterium | reverse complement strand
TACTGGAGCACCATCAACGAGCCCAGCATCAATGTTATGGCATCTTACGCTTACGGCACCAATGCCCCCTTCCTGACGGATATGGGTTTGGCAATCAAGGCTTGCCACAACGCCATTTTGGCCCACTTCAAGGCCGTTCAAATTTACAAGTCTATGAACCTGCCCGGTCAGATCGGCGCAGTTATCCATGTGCAGCCTACATACAGCCTGTCCTTTGATCCCAAAGACCAACTGGCGGCTGATAAAGACTTTGCATTCTATGCCGGCTGGTGGCTGGATCCTATGCTGAAGGGACACTATCCCGAAGTGCTGAAAGACCACACCTACTATATGGAAAAACTTCCCGAGAACTATCAGAAAGATCTGGACGAGAACTTCGTGGAAGCGGACTTTATGGGTGTCAACTTCTATAACCCCAGCCACGCAAGACACAGCGACACAGAGGCAAGAGGTTACGAGACCTACAAAAACGAATTCTATCCCCGCGACGATTACGGATTCACTTCCTATCCCCAGGGCCTGTTTGACTTAGGTATGTATTTCAAGGAAACCTACCCCGGCAAGCAGATCTTCATCACCGAGAACGGCATCTCCAAGAAGAAGTGGGGCAATCTGGAAGAAGAACGCCACGACGATTACCGCGTTCGCTATATGCGGGAGCATCTGCGTGAAGTTTCCCGGGCTATTCAGGCCGGCGCAAACATCGGCGGCTACTTCTGCTGGTCCATTATGGATACCAACGAAGGCTACGGCGGCGGTTACAACTATATGTTCGGCCTGGTACAGGTGGACTTCGAGACCAAGGAGCGTTACTTCCGCGACAGTTGGTACTATTACCAGAAGGTGATCGCCAACGGTATGGTAGACTGATCCAGAGAAAAGGGGAATCGATTATGGAACAACTGCAAGTTGGCGTTGCAAAACGCTGCACATCGCCCAAACTGGGAACGATCCTTTTTGGCTACCCCAGACAACGCCCCGCCCAGGCCATCGGTGACGATTTGACCGTGGTGGCGGCAGCCTTTGCCTATGGCGACACCAAGGCCGTGGTGGTATCTGCTGACATTTGTCTGGTTACAGAGCAAACGGCGCTGGAGTTCCGCGAGGAGATCAGCCAAAAGACCGGTATTCCCGTGGATTCGATCATCTTCTGCACAACCCATACCCATTCCGGTCCGGATACCAATGTGCAGGTGTCCGGCTGGGGTTCAGCCAATATGGAGTATTTGGACGGCATTCTCCGTCCCCAATCCATTCAGGCTGCCGTGGATGCGGTCAACGCCATGCGCCCTGCGCTGATGGGCGTGGCTTCCACCGAAAGTGATGTGGCGGCAAACCGCCGGGAGATCAGCCCTGACGGCAATGTTGGCCTGGGACAGAACCCCTGGGGCCTTGTGGATAAAGAACTGACCGTGGTGTCCTTCAAGGATGCCGAAACCGATGAGATTCTGCTGAACATCGCCCATTACGGCGCCCATGCTACCGCTTCCGGCGCCAATGACGAAGCCACCCGTGACTGGCCCGGCGGAATGAAAGATGTGCTGGAGCGGGAAGTGGGCGGCATCGCAATGTTCCTTGCCGGCTCCATCGGCGAGACAGGCCCCCGTTGCCCCAACGGCAAAACCACCCAGAGTTATCAGGTGGCCCGGGAACTGGGTCTGCGTGCCGGTATGGACGCAGTAAACGCATGGCGCAAGATCAAGGAGTGGCGAAACGCCCCTGTGAAGATTACCACCGGCGATGTGGTCGTGCCTTATGAACCGCTGCCTTCCAAAGAAACCGCCCAAGAAGAAATTGCCAAACTGGGCAAATTTGAGGATATGACTCCCTATCAGCAGAATGAGTACTTCCGCTGGAAGCGAATTCTGGACGAGTATGCCGCCGGCGAACCCAAAACCGCATGGGTGCAGAAGCAGGGCATTTTGACCATCGGACCTGTGGCCATCGTGCCGTTCCCCTTTGAAATGTTCCTGTATACCACCTTGCAGTTGCGTCAGTACAGCAAGTTCCCCTACACACTGTCTGTTTCCTGCGCCAACGGCAACAAAGCATACCTGCCCTCTGAAGACCAACTGATTCGCGGCGGCTATGAAGTGTGGCAATTCAATTATTACAACACCTACAAAATGGTGGACCAAGCGGCTACATATCTGGTAACAGAAAATATGAAGATCTTGAATAAGGCTCACGAGGCCTGAAATAAAAGGAGAAATGCATTATGAATTTCAAATTCCCCAAGGATTTCCTATTCGGTTGCGCCAGTTCTTCCTACCAAATCGAATCCGGCTGCAATGAAGACGGAAAAGGCGAAAATGTC
Organism: Oscillospiraceae bacterium; assembly: GCA_017399325.1. Classification (GTDB taxonomy): domain Bacteria; phylum Bacillota; class Clostridia; order Oscillospirales; family Oscillospiraceae; genus Faecousia. The sequence continues at coordinate 6,725 of JAFQDY010000085.1, read as the reverse complement.
AATGAGCACTATCACACCCACTTCCCCGAAAAGTTCTGCGGCGGCAACCCCGCATTTGCTGCAGACTTCTACCACCGTTACCGCAGCGACATTCTGGATATGAAGGAACTGGGCCTGAAGGCGTTCCGTTTCTCCATTTCCTGGTCCAGAATCTTCCCCAAGAATCCCACCGATGTGAACCAGGCCGGTATTGATTACTATGACGATATGATCAACGCTCTGGTTGAGGCCAATATCGTTCCTATGTTCGACCTGTGGCACTCTGACCTGCCTTACTGGGTCATCGAGATGGGCGGTGTTGTCAACCCCGATTTTGTCCAGTGGTTCGGCACATACGCAAAGCTTTGCTTTGAGAAGTTCGGCGACCGTGTCAAATTCTGGAGCACCATCAATGAGCCCAGCATCAATGTTATGGCATCTTACGCCCACGCGGCCAACGCCCCCTTCCTGAAGGATATGGACCTGGCCATCAAGGCTTGCCACAACGCGATCCTGGCCCACTACAACGCCCTGCGGATATACAAGTCCATGAACCTGCCCGGCAAGATCGGCGCCGTTATCCACGTTGAGCCTACCTACAGCCGTTCTATGGATCCCAAAGACCAGATCGCAGCAGACCGCCGTTTCGCGTTCTATGCCGGCTGGTGGCTGGATCCTATGCTGAAGGGGCACTATCCCGAGATCCTGGCAGATCACGAGTACATTATGAGCAAGCTGCCCGAGGGCTACGCTGAGGATCTTCAGAAGAACTTTGTGAAGGCAGACTTCATCGGCGTGAACTATTACAACCCCACCCACACCAAGTACAGCGACACCGATCCTATGGGCTATGAGAACTACAAGCCTGAGGATCTGGACGTGGACAGTTACGGCTTTGTTTACTATCCCCAGGGCCTGTTCGATGTGGCAATGTACTTCAAAGAAACCTACCCCGGAACCCACATTATGATTACCGAAAACGGCATCGGCCGTGAAAAATGGGGCAACTTCGAGGAAGAAAGAAAAGACGAGTACCGCGTCCGCTATATGCGCGAGCATCTGCGTGAGGTCAACCGGGCTTTGCAGGCCGGCGCTGACATCGGCGGCTACTTCTGCTGGTCCATTATGGATACCAACGAAGGCTATGCCGGCGGTTACAGATTCATTTTCGGTCTGGTTCAGGTGGACTTTGAAACCAAGGAACGCTTCCGCCGTGACAGCTGGTACTACTACCAGAAGGTCATCGCAGAAGGTATGGTAGACTAATACAAACAACAAAAAACAAAATTAAGTGAGGAAATTATTATGAATTTTAAGTTCCCCAAGGATTTTTTGTTTGGCTGCGCTTCTTCTGCTTACCAAATCGAAGCAGGCGCAAAAGAAGGTGGCAAGGGTGAAAGCGTAAGCGACCATTACCACACCCTGTACCCCGAAAAGTATTGCGGCGGCGACCCGGCTTTCGCTGCAGACTTCTACCACCGCTACCGCGAAGACATCAAGGATATGAAGGAACTGGGCCTGAAGTCCTTCCGATTCTCCATCGCCTGGACCCGTATTTTCCCCAACGGCCCCACGGAGGTCTGCCAGGCCGGCCTTGATTACTACGATGATCTGATCAATGCCCTGCTGGAAGCGGATATCGTTCCTCTGTTTGACCTGTTCCATTCTGATCTGCCCTACTGGGTCATTGAAATGGGCGGCATTCTGTGCCCGGAATTTGTGGACTGGTTTGGTGACTACGCAAGAGTCTGCTTCGAGCACTTCGGCGACCGCATCCCTTACTGGAGCACCATCAACGAGCCCAGCATCAATGTTATGGCCTCCTACGCCTACGGCACCAACGCCCCCTTCCTGAAGGATATGGATTTGGCCATCAAGGCTTGCCACAACGCGCTGCTGGCTCACTACCGCGCTGTTAAGATTTACAAGGAAATGGGCTTTGACGGCAAGATCGGCGCTGTCATCCATGTGCAGCCCACCTACAGCCTGTCCTTTGATCCCAAGGATATCCACGCAATGGACCACGACTTCGCATTCTATGCCGGCTGGTGGCTGGATGCTATGATCAAGGGTCATTATCCCGAGGTCTTGGCGGACAACACCTACTATATGGGCAAACTCCCCGAAAACTATCAAGAGGATCTGGAGAAGTACTTTGTTCCCGTTGACTTCATCGGCGTAAACTTCTACAATCCCAGCCACGCAAAGTTCAGCGAGACCGACCCCAGAGGTTATGAGACCTTCAGGAACGAATCCTATCCCACCGACGATTACGGCTTTGCCAATTATCCTCAGGGTCTATTTGATGTGGCTATGCACTTCAAAAACACCTATCCGGATCTGCCCATCTTCATTACCGAAAACGGTATCTCCAAGAGAAAATGGGGCAATCTGGAAGAGGAGCGCCGCGACGACTACCGCATCCGCTATCTGCGTGAGCATCTGCGTGAAGTTTCCCGCGCCATTCAGGCCGGCGCTAACATTCAGGGCTACTACCACTGGACATTGATGGACACCACCGAAGGCTACGCCGGCGGCTATAAGTTCATCTTCGGTCTGGTCCAGGTGGACTTCGAGACCAAGGAGCGTTACCGCCGCGACAGTTGGTATTACTACCAAAAAGTCATCGCCAACGGTATGGTAGACTGATTTTAACACCTAATAGGAAAAACCCTCGATTTCGAGGGTTTTTCTTTGTATTTCAAGGGGGTTTGACGGTAACATTCCTTGACAAAATGTGGCAGGCTGCTATAATGATATCGCCTGTTATTATGCGCAGAATCCGTTAAAAAAGGACTGATAATTATGACGCTGGAGCAAATGAAGATCCAACTTGGTATGGAAAGTGTCCCGGAAGTGTTCGAGACCATTTATGACCAAGTAAAAGACACTTGGGAAGAGCGGGCAGCGCTGATCCTGTCCGACGAATTTATCACCGATGTGATCGAAAAGTCCGGCCAAATGACCGCTTACATAGATGCGATCCTTGCCGGCGCCAAAGGCGTCCGTGAGAATCCCGCAATGTGCCTGCTGGTCTGCATACTGGAAGCCTATATGGGGCTGGATACCAAACCGGACAATTCTTATATTGCGCCGGAAGGTGAAGGCGTTACCTACGATATGCTCCACCTGTTTCCCACTATGCCTGCGATCTTAAAGGCCGCTGAGAACTTCCGCAAGCGGAATGTGCCGGCCGATGTGATCGCCAACACTATGAAGATCTACACCGAGGTCTTCGATATGACCACCCATGTCTATGGCAGACCCTTCCACAGCCGCCAGCAGATGCTCTGGAAATGGGGTCCGATCCACAACCGCTTCATCCGCATCGATCGCTTCAATTACGACACCCCCGCCCGGTTCCTGAAAAACTGCAATATCTACCGCAGCGTGGATGGCGATGTTGTCGTGCTGGCCGATAAGGTATATGTCCACACCAGCGGCCGCATTTTGGGCGCAGCCGGCTGTAAGGATGAGGAAGGCAGCTTTTACGCAGAAGTGGTGGAAACCGATACATATATTGAAGGCTACCCCTCCACGAACGGCCTGATCGCCAAGGAAAAGGTGAGACTTCCCAAACCCCAGTGGTCGCTGAGCCTGACCCCCGAGGATCCGGTGCCTCGCATCCATATCCCGGCAGAAGGCGCCTTTGACGACGAGACCGTGGGCGCAGCCTTTGAACGGGCCAAAAAGATCTTCAAGGAATGCTTCCCGGATACACCTTGTAAGGCATTCTTCTGTGAATCTTGGCTGATGAGCGAACAGCTGAAGGACTTCCTGAAGCCTGATTCCAAGATTCTGGGCTTCCAGAAGTGGTTCGTCAAGACACCCCTTAGAAGCGGCGGCGCAGATGTGTTTGACTTTGCGTTCAAGGGTCACACGATCGACAGAGAACACCCCGAGACCTGGCCGGAGGAGACCACCCTCCAGCGGGGCGTCAAACAACTTTATTTGAATGGCGAATTCCTCCACGAAGGCACAGGATTCTTCTATATTTAAAGATAAAAAGCACCGCTTAATAGCGGTGCTTTTTTGTTGGCGGAGAGTGTGAGATTCGTTTGCATTTTTGCCCTTTGGGCAAAAATTAAGGTAGCCACCAGTGTTTGCACTGGTGTCAGCAATATGCCACCGGCATATTGCATGTGTAATTTTCGAATCCCACCTCCCACAATAAAAAGCACACCACCCCCAATGGGGTAGTGTGCTTTTTTTGGCGGAGAGTGTGAGATTCGAACTCACGGTACCTTTCGGTATCACTAGTTTTCAAGACTAGCTCCTTAAACCGCTCGGACAACTCTCCTCGACCAGCCAATGATACCATTGGACGCATAAAAAGTCAAGGGAAACCGCGTCATTTGCCCTTGCGTTTGCGGAACTGAACTGCGTGAATCAAAAAGCCTATGGTCATTCCCAGCAGGTTCAAAATCACATCGTCCACATCAAATGAACCAAGCAGTGTGAATAGTTGCACCACTTCCACAAAGAAAATGAGTCCAAAGCAGAGGGCAAAAAACCGGAAGTAATTCCGCATCTTTTTCCACAACCGGGGAAATAGCCAGCCGGCGGGAATGAACAGGAATAAATTGCCTGCCAGATTGATGAAACAATGCACCCGCAGCGCGTGGTTATCCGAGTGCTGCAAAATATTCCAGTAGTTTTCGATGGTGTAAAAGGGGACGAGGTTGGTGTTCTGCCGCAACTGGGTTTGATAGGGGACGCCGGCCACGAACCCATTCGACCGGCCAAACAAAAGCCACAACATCACCGCGCAGTACACCAAAAACGCAAACCGCCAAAATGGCGCAGTATTGGGTTTCTTCGCCATAGTCTTAACCTCTGCGTTTCTTGCCCACAGGCTTTTTTGCAGCCTTCACCGGCGGCTTCTTCGGGGCAGGTTTCTTGCCCGGTGCTTTTGGGGGTGCTTTCGGCGACGCTTTGTAAGCGCCTGCTCTGGGCGGGATCGCCCGGATCAAGCACTTGGGTCCGGAACCGATCAAATCCTCTCTGTGGGCTTTCTGCAAGGCCTCACGGACCAAATAATAGTTCTTGGGATTCCGATACTGGATCAGCGCCCGCTGCATAGCCTTTTCGTGAGGGTCTGTGGGCACATAGACCTTCTCCATAGTCCTGGGGTCAAGTCCCGTGTAGTACATCACAGACGAGAGCGTAGAGGGCGTGGGGTAGAAGTCCTGCACCTGCTCCGGGTTGTAACCCATATCCCGAATATACTCCGCCAGTTCCACGGCCTCTTTCATGGTCGAGCCGGGGTGGCTGGACATTAAGTACGGCACAAGGAACTGATTCATACCGTATTGCTTGTTAAGCGCATAGTATTTGTCCACAAATTTGTTGTACACCGCGTTTTTTGGCTTGCCCATACGGGACAGCACCGCATCGGACACATGCTCCGGCGCAACTTTCAACTGACCGGAAATGTGGAACTGCACCAGTTCCTTGAAGAAAGTGTCCTTGGAGTCTGCCAGCAGGTAGTCAAACCGAATGCCGCTGCGGACGAATACCTTTTTCACCCCGGGGATCTTCCGCAACTTCCGCAGAAGCGCCACATAGTCCGAGTGGTCGGCTTTCATATTCTTGCAGGGGGTGGGGTAGAGGCATTGCCGGGTGCCGCAAGCGCCCTTTTTCAACTGCTTTTCGCAGGCCGGGTGGCGGAAATTAGCGGTAGGGCCGCCCACATCGTGGATATAGCCCTTAAAGTCCTTGTCCTTAGCCATCAACTCCGCTTCCTGCAGGATAGACTCGTGGCTTCGGGTCTGAATGATCCGTCCCTGATGGAATGTCAGGGCGCAGAAACTGCAAGCGCCAAAACAACCCCGGTTGCTGACAAGACTGAATTTCACTTCTTCGATGGCAGGCACGCCGCCGGCCTTTTCATAACTGGGATGATAGGTGCGGCAGTAGGGAAGGGCGTAAACGTTGTCCATTTCCTGCTGGGTCAGCGGCTTTTGGGGCGGATTTTGCACAACGAAAGTCTTGCCGTAAGGCTCAGCCAATCGCTTGGCGGTAAAGGGGTCGCAGTTGCCGTACTGAATGCGGAAACTTTCCGCATATGCCCGCTTGTTGGATTTCAGTTTTTCGTAATCCGGCAAAATAACGGTGGGCAAACTCTCGTCCAGAGTTTGGGTCTGAAACACCGTGCCGTCAATATAGGTGATGTCCTTCACATCCATACCGGAATTGAGGGCATCAGCAATCTCCACAACGCTCTTTTCGCCCATACCGTACATCAGTAAGTCTGCCTGGCTGTCCAGAAGAATGGAGCGCTTCAGACTCTCTGACCAGTAATCGTAGTGGGCCAAACGGCGCAGGCTGGCTTCAATGCCGCCAATGAGAATGGGAACATCTTTATAGGTCTGCCGAATCAGATTGCAATACACAACAGTGGCGTAATCCGGACGCTTGCCCATAACGCCGCCGGGGGTGAATGCATCGGTTTTCCGCTTGTATTTGGTGACGGAATAGTGATTGACCATAGAGTCCATATTGCCGCCGGAAACCAAAAAACCAAGACGGGGTCTGCCCAGCGCGTCAATGGACTTGGGGTTCTTCCAGTCCGGCTGTGAGATGATACCCACATGGTAGCCGGCCTGCTCCAGTACACGGCTGATGATCGCGTGGCCAAAAGAAGGGTGGTCCACATAGGCGTCGCCGATAACATATACGAAGTCGCACTGCTGCCAATCCCGGGCAGCCATATCCTGTTTTGAGATCGGCAAAAAATCCATAGC